>DASQXF010000279.1:0-21898 GCA_035639895.1 Xanthobacteraceae bacterium | reverse complement strand
CCGTGGCCGACGATCTCCACGGTTTTGGCCGCGGCCAGCGCCGACTGCAGCGCGGCCTCGACGTCTTTGGCATCGCGCGGTCGCAGCGTATCGGCCATTGCCCGATCAGAATCTCGGAATATCCGGAAAGGCGACTCGCCCAGCGTGGACGTGCATGTGCCCGAGCTCGGCGCAGCGGTGCAGTTTCGGGAACACCTTGCCCGGATTGAGCAGGCCCTTGTCGTCGAATGCGCATTTGAGCCGCTGTTGCTGCTTGAGATCGGCCTCAGAGAACATTGCCGGCATCAGGTCGCGCTTCTCCACGCCTACCCCATGCTCGCCGGTAAGGACCCCGCCGACCTCGACGCAAAGCTTGAGGATATCGGCGCCAAATTTTTCCGTGCGCTCGAGCTCGCCCGGCTTGTTGGCATCGTAGAGAATGAGCGGATGGAGATTGCCGTCGCCGGCATGGAACACGTTGGCGACGGCAAGTCCGTAGCTCTCGGACAATTCGCGCATGCGCTTGAGCACCTGCGGCAGCCGTGCCCGCGGGATGGTGCCGTCCATGCAATAGTAATCGGGCGAGATGCGGCCGACCGCGGGGAACGCCGCCTTGCGCCCGGCCCAGAACAGAAGCCGCTCCTGCTCGGAGGTCGAGGCGCGGCAGGTCACCGCCCGGCAGGACCGGGCGATCGCTTCGACACGCGAGATGAGGTGATCGACCTCGGCCTGGGGCCCGTCGACCTCGACGATCAACAGCGCCTCGACGTCGAGCGGGTATCCCGCATGCACGAATTCCTCGGCGGCCCGGATTGCCGGGCGATCCATCATTTCCATGCCGGCCGGAATGATCCCGGCGCCGATGATCTTGCTCACGCACTCGCCGGCATCCTCGGAGGAAGCAAACCCGACCAGCACGGCGCGGGCGCCGTCGGGCTTCTTCAGGATGCGCACGCTGATCTCGGTGACCACCCCGAGCAGCCCCTCGGAGCCGGTGATGATGCCGAGGAGATCGTAGCCGCCCGAGTCGAGATGCTTGCCGCCCACGCGCACGGTCTCGCCCGTCATCAGCACCAACTCGCATCCGAGCAGGTTGTTGGTAGTCATGCCGTATTTGAGGCAATGCACGCCGCCCGAATTCTCCGCCACGTTGCCGCCAATGGTACAGGCGATCTGCGATGAGGGGTCGGGCGCGTAGTAGAAGCCGGCATGCTCGACCGCCTCGGTAACGGCGAGGTTGGTCACGCCCGGTTCGACCACGGCGATTCGATTGGCGAAGTCGATCTCGCGGATGCGATTGAATTTGGCCATGCCGAGCAGAACGCCGTCGGCGAGCGGCAGCGCGCCGCCGGAAAGCGAGGTGCCGGCTCCGCGGGGCACGACCTTGATGGCTTCGGCGTGGCAGAACGCGAGCACACGGCTTACTTGCTCGGTGGTGTCGGGTAGCACCACCACCATGGGCAACTGGCGGTAGGCGGTCAGCCCGTCGGCCTCGTAAGGACGCATTTCCCGCTCGGTGGCGATCACCCCCTCGCCCGGCACGATGGCGCGCAGCGCTGCCACGATCCGCTCGCGGCGCGCGAGCACGGCTTCATCTAGCGCAGGCATGGCAACCGACACGTAGGCGTCCCTCGGTTACACACAACTGGGGGCCGATCGCGGCCCTTTCGTTACGCCATGTTTATAGCGCCAACGCGGTATGAAATCGCGCTGTTCCGCACAAAATTAGCGCACGTCATGGTGGCGGGACCCATTGTCTCTTTGGGCCGTTGACACTGCAAGCGGTTGCCGCCATTCGAACAGCGCGGCGATGCAATTGCGGGTCGGCGCGAGCCGACTTGCGCGTTTATGAAAGCCGATTTCGGCTCAAGTCGAGGTCGGCGCCGAGCCGGGTGCGGTGCCGGCTCGAAGAGGAGAAAAATGATGAGAACGTGGGTCATTGCTGGGATTGCGTTTGCGGCCTCGACCGGGACCACGTTGGCGCAGGACGCCGCCCATGGCGAGCAAGTGTTCAAGCGATTGTGCTCCCCCTGTCACGACATCGGGCCGGATGCCAAAGTCAAGCTTGGCCCGCCGCTCAACGGCATCGACGGCCGCAAGGCCGGCACCATCGAGGGCTTCAATTATTCCCCAGCCAACAAATCCTCCGGCATCACCTGGAGCGGGGAGGCGTTCGACAAATATATCCGCGCGCCGATGCAAGAGATGCCGGGCACCCGCATGGCCTTCGTCGGCGTCAAGAACGACAAGGACATCACAGATCTGTGGGCCTACCTCAAGGAATTCGGGCCGGATGGGGCGAAGAAATGAAGACCGGGCGGCGAGCGCGAGGGCCTGTTCGTCCCAACAGGCGGCGATCAGGCGCGTGCCGCTCAAGCCAACCCGCGTTACAACGCGGCCAAGCGGGCTTAGACTTGCGTAAAGTTTGCTGAGCCTGCCTTGTCGCAGGCGTGCGCGTCGTGAGGGAGGTCGGCCCATGCTCAAGGACGTCGTTGTCAACCTTTCCAGCCGTACGCCGCGCGACTTTGCGGCGCAGTATGCGGTCTCCATCGCGGCAACGTTCGGTGCACATGTCACGGGCATCTCGTTCGTCTACGAGCCAGTGGTTCCCGACGGCATGCTCGGCGGCGTTCCCGCGGACTTGATCGAGCTGCAGCGCGAGGAGAACAGCAAGGCTGCCAATGCAGCGGTCAGCCGGTTCGATGCGGGCGTCAAAAAAGCGGGAATTTCCGCGGAAACGCGCGTGCTCGATGCGACCTTCGGCGGAGCAGCCACGCGATTCGCCCAGATCGCGCGTCGCTTCGACATCGCAGTGGTCGGCCAAGCGCAGCGCGAAGGCGGAGCTGGCGACGACCTCATGATCGAGGGAGCGCTGTTCGAATCCGGGCGCCCCCTCGTCGTTGTGCCTTATATTCAGCAGCGCGGATTGACGCTCGAGCGGGTACTGGCGTGCTGGGACGGCAGCCGCACTGCCGCGCGGGCCATCGGCGATGCCATGCCCTTCCTCGAGCGCGCCAAGGCCGTCGACATCGTGATCGTGGCCGAAGAGCGCAAAAGCGAAGAAATGACCGGCACCAATATGGCCGCGCACCTCGCGCGGCACGGCGTGGCGGCGAGCGTCAAGCGCGTCGCCAAGGGCGACATAGCGATCGAGGACGCCCTGTTATCCTACGCCGCCGACAGCGGGGCGGACTTCATGGTGATGGGCGGCTACGGACATTCCCGGTTGCGCGAGTTCATCCTCGGCGGCGTCACGCGCGGCATCCTCGCGTCCATGACGGTGCCTGTTCTGATCTCGCATTAGCCATCGATCTGCCCCGCAAGCGCTTGACTGGACATTCATTTTCGTTGGGGAGGAACTTCGCCTCCTCGGCCGCGTTATCTGCGCGCTTTTCCTCGCTGTTACGTAGTCACAATCGTGTCAACCGTTGCTGCAACTGCTCGGTGGTCGGCTCAATGGATTACGTCCTCGCAGAAAGACCGAAGACCCAAGGTCTACGAATGGACGGTGCTTTCACCTTCGGAATCGAGGAGGAATATTTCCTCGTCGACGCGGAGACGAAGTCCCTTGTGCGCAAAATGCCGCAGGCGTTCTTGCAGGCTGCCAAAGCGGCAGCGAAGGGCCGCATCTCGCCGGAATTCCTGCAGCCGCAGATCGAGGTGATCTCGTCGCCGCATCACAAAACAGCGGATGCGCGCGCGGAGCTGCGCGAGTTGCGGGAAACGATCGCCGCCGTGGCGCGCGAACACGGTCTCGCCATCCTCGCCGCGGGTACGCATCCGACCGGCACCTGGCGGAGCGTGCGGCAGACCGAGAAAGAACGCTACGACAACGTGATGCACGACCTGCAGATGATCGGCCAGCGCGATCTCCTGTGCGGCCTGCATGTACACGTCGAACTACCCGATCCGGACGACCGGGTCGACCTGATGTACCGAATGCTGCCCTATCTGCCGCTATTCCTTGCGCTCTCGACGTCCTCGCCGTTCTGGCAGTCGCGCCGCACCGGGCTCAAGGGCTATCGGCTGGCCGCCTACGACGAGCTGCCGCGGACTGGGGTGCCGGAGCTGTTCCGCACCCGGCAGGATTTCGACGCCTATGTGGCGGCGCTGGTGCGCGCCGGCGTGATCGAGGATTCGAGCTACGTCTGGTGGGCGATCCGCCCATCGCTGCTCAATCCGACGCTCGAATTGCGCGCGCCCGATTCCTGCACCCTGGTCGAGGATTCAATCGCCATCGCCGCGCTCTATCGCACGCTTGTGCGGTACCTCTATCGCAACCGCTGGCGCAATTCCGATCTCGATGCGGTCGGCCGGGCCATCATCGTCGAGAACAAATGGCAGGCGCAGCGCCGTGGGGTGCACGCCATCTTCGCCGCCGAGGAGGGTGCGATGACGGTCGCGGAGATGCTCGAGCGCGTGATCTGCGAGACTGCGGCGGACGCCGAAGCGCTTGGCTGCTCTGCCGAGATCGACCGCTGCCGGGACATCGTGCGCTTTGGCTCCTCCGCCGACGCGCAGCTCGCGATATTCGCGGCGCACAAGCGGAACGGAAGCCATGGCGTCGCCCTGCGCGCGGTCACCGATTGGATCGCAACCGCGACGCTGCAGTGAGGCTCGTGGCCTGACCGGCCGGAACCCATCCGCCGGCACCTCGTGCCTGCAGCCACCTTCCAACTCCCCGATCGTATCAGTGGAGCGGCACACAGGCGTCACATGTGGCCCCGTTCGAACGCTTCGCAGGAGCGACCGAACTGGGCGAGGCCCCTCTTGCGGGTAGTCGGGTAATCCTATTCCGCCGCCTGGCGAGCCTGCTGGTTGACGGTGGATTCCGCCAACTCGGTCAGCGCCTCGTCCGTCTTCTTTTCCTCCTGCAGGGTCTCCTGCAAGAGCATCGCGGCATCGTCCAAGCCGAGCTGTTTCGCCCAGGTCTTCAGTGTCCCGTAGCGGGAAATCTCATAATGCTCGACTGCTTGCGCGGCAGCGAGGAGACCGGCGTCAAGGGCGGCACAACCCCTGAACTCCTTCATGACCTCCTTGCCTTCGTCGATCATTCCGTTGATGGCGTCGCAGGTCTTGCCTTTGGCCGGCTGTTCGATCATCGCGAAAACCCGCTCGAGGCGGTCGACTTGGGCTTTAGTCTCTCGCTCGTGTTTCTCGAAGGCAGCCTGCAACTCTTCCGATTGCGCCGCTTTGGCCATTTTCGGAAGCGCGGTCAGGATCTTCTTCTCGGCGTAGTAGATGTCCTTCAGAGTCTCGTGAAACAGGTCATCGAGTGTTTTCTGTTTTTTTGGCATGGCGGTCTCCTCGCATGTTTGCCCATGCGAGGATGCAACGCCGGCCTGCGACCGGCGTTCCGACGCCGCTGCGCCGACGACACATTTTTCATGCCCTCGGTTGGTGAACTCGGGGGGCGCGCCGTGCCCCTAGAGGTTCGCGCCCGGCTCCGGAACCACCGTCTGTACCACCAGACCTCGCGCGCGGGCATCGACCACGCCGAGCGCGCGCAGCGCAAACAGCGTGAGCATCTGAACCCGGGCGCGGACCTGACCCGGATCGTCGGGTACGGCAGGCGCGTGCGGGCCGATCAAGGCCGCAATGAGCGCCCCGAGAAGTGCCGCCGCCGCGAGCGTCGCGTCCTGATCGGACAGGCGCCCGGCGTCGAGAGCACGTCGGATCAGCTTTTCCACTCCGGCGGCGAGTGCCTGGCGATAGGAGGCGCGCGCACGGTCGATCTCGGGCTCGACCGGCTCGGCGATCAACGCAAAGGCAAGGCGCCGATTGGCGAGAGCGCGCGCCGCAAAGGTCGCAATCGCCGCCGCCAACGCCGACAGCGGTCCGGGCGCGGCGTTCGCCGCGCTTTCGAGCGCAGCCATCTCGCGCTCGGCGAGCGCCGCCACCAGCGCCGCGACGAGTTCGGTCTTGCATGGGAAATAGCGATAGACGGTGCCGGTGGCGATGCCGGCACGCTCCGCAACCGGCGCAATCTGAACCGCCGCCATTCCCCCTTCCGCCGCGACCTCGCAGGCTGCCGCCACGATTGCGTCGTGGCGGGCGGCAAGCTTCCGGACGACGTTCTCCGTTCGGCGGTAGGGCATTGCGAATCCCGGCCGCAAAAATGAAGCATGATTCATGACCGCGCAACGGCCGTGCCCATTGTGGCCAGGGGCGGGAGGTCGAAGTCTATCCGCCGGCTTGCGCCTTCTCGCGCGTGGCGGTGAGCGACATGGTCGGGGTCAGCGCCTCGGGATCGACCTTGAGGTGCACAATCGCGGGCTTGCCGGACCTTTGCGCCGCCTCGAAGGCGGGCCAGAAATCCGCGGTCTTTTCCACCGTCGCGCCGTAGCCGCCGAAGGCGCGCGCATAGGCCGCAAAATCGGGGTTCTTCAGGCTGGTCGCCACCACCCGTCCGGGATAGTGGCGCTCCTGGTGCATGCGAATAGTGCCGTACATGCCGTTATCGACGACGATGATGATAACCGGCAGTTCGTATTGCACCGCAGTCGCGAATTCCTGGCCGGTCATCAGGAAGTCGCCATCGCCGGCAAAAGCAATCACCGTGCGTTCCGGCGCCAAACGTTTCATTCCGATCGCTGCCGGCACGCCGTAGCCCATGGATCCCGCAATCGGCGCGAGTTGCGTGCCATAGCGCCGATAGCGCGTGTAGCGGTGCACCCAGACGGAAAAATTCCCGGCGCCGTTGCAGATCACCGCATCATCGGGAAGCTTATCGCGCAGTCGCACAATGATCTCGCCGAGATTGACCGGCCCGGGAACGGCGGTCGGCTTGTCGGTCCAAGCGAGAAAATCGGTGTGGGCGATCGCGGTCTCATTGCGCCACCTGGGCTCGTTCGGCGGCTCGAGGCCTTCAAGCGCGGCGGCAAAGGCGGTCGGGGTGGCGTTGATGGCAAGATGCGGGCGATAGACGCGGCCGAGCTCCTCGATTCCCGGAAACACGTGCACGAAAGTCTGACGCGGTCCCGGAATCTCGAGAAGTGTGTAACCCTGCGAAGGCATCTCACCGAGTCGGCCGCCGACGAGCAGGATGAGGTCGGCACCCTTCACCCGGGCGAGCAGTTTCGGATTCGGTCCGATGCCGAGATCGCCGGCATAGCAGGGATGCTCGGGGCTGATGAGATGCGCGCGACGAAATGTGGTGGCGACCGGCAGCGCAAAGCGTTGCGCGAAGCGCGCGACCGCGGCGCAGGCCTTCTCTGACCACCGGCTGCCGCCCAGCAGCATGATCGGTCGCTCGGCCGTGCGCAGAAGTTTGTACAGTCGACTCATGTCGGCCGCGCCGGGCCAGATTTCGACCGGCTCGAAGGCAGGCGCGTCGGGCACAGCGAGGCGCTCGACCAGCATGTCCTCGGGGAGCGCGATGACGACCGGCCCGGGCCGGCCGCCGGCGGCCGTGTAGAACGCGCGCGAAATCAATTCGGGAATGCGCGCGGGATCATCGATTTCCGTCGCCCATTTGGCGATCGATCCGAACACCGCGCGATAATCGAGCTCCTGAAAGGCCTCGCGCTCGCGCGCTTCGCGCGCGATCTGCCCGACGAACAAGATCAGCGGCGTTGAATCTTGCCGCGCGATGTGAAGCCCCGCCGCAGCATTGGTCGCGCCGGGCCCGCGCGTGACGAAGCAAATGCCCGGCCGGCCGGTCGCCTTGCCGCACGCTTCCGCCATGATGGCGGCGCCGCTCTCGTGACGGCAGACGGTGATGGCGATATCGCGATCGTAAAAGGCATCGAGCGCCGCGATATAGCTCTCGCCCGGCACGCAAAACACGTGCCTTGCCCCGTGCACGATGAGTTGGTCGATCAGAACTTCGCCGGCCGTCCTCGTGCCGTCATTGGCCCGCATTCCGCGTCTCCCCTGGCTGTGGCGCTCGTTTTACCATGCAGCGACGAGGCGGGATGGGCAAACGCATAGTGTGGCGCGTCTCACGTCGCCGGCTCGACCGAAGCCACTCGGAAAGTGTGCATCTCGCCGCCTTCACCCCGGATGGAGACGTATTCACCGTTGCGAAACGCGTGCGGCGCGACGAATCCATAGCCGTGCCGGTTCGAACCCGGCCGGATGCGCTTGAGCATGTGCGGCAATTGCGTCATGACGGGCCTCGACTGGGCGCGGGGCGATGGCAAACAGCATAACATGATGCGCGCTTCGCATGCGCCGAGGCCGATCTGGCTCGATGCGCAGAAGACGATGTCACTCGGGGGCAACGGATGGCGGCGCGAGAGACCCCCTCCATGAGTGACGGCGAGGGCCAGGACGCGGTCTTCGCGTTTCTATCCGACCCCGCCACCCATGGCGGCGGCGCGGTCAAGCGGATCGATACCCATGCGGCCTCGGTTTTCCTTGCCGGGGAGCATGCGTTCAAGGTCAAGCGCGCCGTGCGTTTTCCCTTCCTGGACTTTTCGACTCTTGCAAAGCGCAAAAGCGCCTGCGAAGCGGAGCTCCGCATCAATCGATCATTCGCGCCCGACATTTACCGCCGCGTCGTCGCGGTCACGCGAGAGGCCGACGGCCGGCTGACCCTCGACGGTACCGGTACCCCGGTGGAATGGGTGCTCGAAATGCGCCGCTTCGACGAAAACGCAACCCTCGATCGGCTGGCGCAGGCCGGCAAGGTCGATCGTGCGCTCGCCGATGCGCTCGGCCGCGCGGTGGCGGCGCTCCACGGTGGCGCCAACGCGGTTGAGGCCGAGCCATGGATTGCAGCGCTTGCCGACTATATCGAGCAAAACGAGGCCGCATTTCGCGAGCGCCCTGATCTTTTTTCGCCGGTGGAGGGGAAAGCGCTGACGCAGCGCAGCCGCGCCGCCCACGCCCGCATTCGTCCGCTCCTCGTCGCGCGCGGCCATCATGGGTTCATCCGGCATCTCCATGGCGATCTGCATCTCGGTAATATCGTGCTGCTGGGCGGCCGGCCGGTCCCTTTCGATGCGATCGAGTTCAGTCCGATGATTGCGTCGGGCGACGTGCTCTACGATCTCGCGTTCCTGCTCATGGACTTGGTCGAACGCGGTCTTAAGCCTGCGGCGAACGTCGTCTTCAACCGCTACCTGGTCGAGACGAAGCGGGCCGAGGATCTCGACGCGCTCGCAACTTTGCCCCTGTTTCTGTCGCTGCGCGCCGCAATTCGCGCCAAGGTGACGGCGGCACGGCTTGAACATGCCACATCCGATCAGAAAGCTGCCGTCGCCCATAGCGCGCGCACCTACTTCGACTTTGCCCGGCGGTTCATTGAACCGAAGTCGCCTCGCCTGATCGCGATCGGAGGACTCTCTGGCACGGGCAAATCGGCGCTCGCCCTTGCGCTCGCGCCGGAGCTTGCGCCCGACCCCGGCGCGGTGGTGCTGCGCTCCGATGTCGAACGCAAGACGCTCTTCGGCAAGGACGAGACCGAGAGGCTGCCGCAGGATGCCTATGCGCCGGCCGTGACGGCGAGGGTCTATGCGACCATTACCGACAAGGCGCGCCGCGCGGTTGCAGCCGGCCACTCGGCCATCGTCGATGCGGTTTTCGCGACACCGCAGGAGCGTGCCCTCGCGGCGGCGTCCGCCAATATCCTTCGCGTGCCCTTCCACGGCTTTTTCCTCGACGCCGATCTCGACACCCGCGTCGCTCGCCTCGCCGCGCGCCGCCGCGACGCCTCTGATGCCGATGCCGCCGTCGCCCGCAGCCAGGAGGGCTACGATCTGGGTTCGCTCGACTGGACCCGCATCGACGCCTCCGGCACGCCGGGAGAGACCCTGGCGCGCGTACGGATGATCACCGACGGGCACAACATGCGCTAGCGTCCATGGCCATCGATTCCCGCAAGGTCGCCATCGCCACCGCCGGCTTCTGCACCTTTCTCAATCTCTATTCGCCGCAAGCGCTGCTGCCGGCGCTATCCCATGAATTCGGCGTCGGCGCCGCCGAGATCAGCACGATCATGACCGCGAGCACGCTGGCGATCGCCTTGGCGGCGCCGTTCACCGGCGCCGTTGCGGACGTGTTGGGAAGGAAACGGGTGATCGCCGCCGCCATGCTCGCAGTGGTCGTGCCCATGGTCGGCGCTTCGTTCGCAGCCGACGTGCAGGCGCTCATCGCTTGGCGCTTCGTTCAAGGTTTGCTGCTGCCGCCGATCTTCGGGGTCACCGTTGCCTATATCGGCGACGAGTGGCCGCCGACGCAGGTGGCCGGCGTCGCCGGCATCTACATCGCGGGATCGAGTCTCGGCGGATTCTGCGGCCGCTTTGTTCCGGGCTTGCTCGGCGATCTCTTCGGCTGGCGCGCCGCCTTCCTGGCGCTCGCAGGCTTGTCGCTCGTCGGCGCGGTCATGGTCGCGTTGCTGTTGCCGCGGGAAAAGGGCTTCGTGCGCTCGCCCGGCCTGTCGGCCTCTGTGCGCCAGATGCTGCGGCACTTAAGGAATCCGCAACTGCTCGCCACCTACGCCATCGGCTTCGGAGTGCTGTTCAATTTCATCGCGGTGTTCACGTATGTAAGCTTCCATCTTGCCGCGCCGCCCTATCATTTTTCCTCGACGCTGCTCGGCTTAGTTTTCATGACCTACCTCGCCGGCACGGTGATCGCGCCGATGACCGGTTGGATGATGGCGCGGCTCGGGCGACGGCGCTTTGTCCTTGCGGTCATTTTCGCCTGGGCGGGCGGCGCACTGCTCATGCTGCTCGCGCCCCTTCCGGCGATCATCGCCGGACTGACGTTTTGCGCGGCGTGCGGAATGCTGTGCCAGACGATTGCGACCGGCTATGTGACGGAAATTGCCAAGGAAGGCCGCTCGTCGGCGGTGGGTCTTTACGTGACGTCGTTCTATGCCGGGGGCAGCATGGGCGCCTTCCTCCCAGGTCTCGCCTGGAAGTGGGGCGGCTGGCCGGCCGCGGTCGCCATGGTGCTCGCGATGCTGGCGGCCATGGCCGCCATCGCCGCGCTCGCCTATCGCAGCGCGAGGGCCTAGGGTCGATCTTCCAGCCAAAGGGGGACATGAATGACCGCGCCGAGCCGAAGCCACTTCGAGTTTCTGCAATCGATCGACACGCCGACGGTGTGTAACCTCATCGAGATCGTCGCGCCGGAGCGCCGCGGTCGCGGCTACACCGTCAAGCATCTGCATTGCCCGTTTCCCGAGCTTCCGCCCATCGTCGGCTTCGCCAAGACCGTGACGTTCAAGGCGAAGGACGCGGTTCCGCTCGGCGAGGCGGGCTATATGCAGAAACGGCTCGATTATCTCGATTATGTCGCAGGCGCGCCGCAGCCCACCATCATGGTGATGGAGGACCTCGATGGCGAGCACGCCGGCTATGGCGCGTTCTGGGGCGAAGTGCAGTCGAACGTGCACAAGGCGCTCGGCTGTCTGGGCGTGGTCACCAATGGATCGATCCGCGACATTCCCGCGATCGCGCCGGGTTTCCAGATGCTGGCCGGCTCAATCGTTCCCTCCCACGCCTATGTGCACGTCGTCGATTTCGGCATCGAGGTGACGGTACATGGCATGTCGGTCAAGAGCGGCGACCTCGTGCATGCCGATCGGCACGGCGCGGTGGTCGTCCCCGCCGACAAGATCGATGCCATGAAAGCCGCGCTTGAAGCGCTTGCCGCGCGCGAAGCAAAGATCATCGCGGCGGCAAAGGCCGGCGGTGACGTCGCGGCGATCAAGGCAGCGATGATGGGATAGGAGGCCAATGAGTCCACGCTAAATTCGCTTCCTTGGAGTCGCCATCGGTCTCATTTAGAGCCGCAGGAGCGCCCATCGGCGACAGGAGGTGCAATATGGACACGCCCGAGGACTTCCGCCTTTGGCATGCGCTTTATCACCTGGAGGCGAGATATTGGCACGAGGTCGACTCCCATGGCGGGCGTCGCGCCCATGAATTCTATTTGCCCGACGGCGTGATGTGCGTGGGTCACAACCGGTTCGAGGGACGTGAAAAGATTCGCGAATTTTACGCCTGGCGTGAGCGTCAGGCGCTCACCGCCATCAGCAGCGTGAAGACCACGCGGCATCTGATCAACAATTTCATCGTCGAATCGAGCGATGAAGGCCGTGCGAAGGTACTAGGGATTATCAGTTTCTACGGGGCCGCTGTCCGCCCGCCGGCGCCGCAGTCCAAGCCGCCGATGTTGATCGCGGACCTCATCAGCGAATGCGTGCTGGATGCGCAGGAGGGATGGCAATTCAAGTCACACCTGCTGCAGCCAGTGTTCATGAGCCACGAGGCCCCGCCGTCGATTGCGGTCGATACGCGTCGCTAGACCGCCAGGCGCGTCTTACGGCCTTGCACCACCAGTGACGCGCCTGTCGTTGGCCGGCGCAGCCGCTTTGCACCGCAACCCGCCGCGGACTAAGAGTGGCGCGATGAAAGACGCCCGCGGCCTGGATGTGACCACCCATGAGCCCGCTGCCGTCGCCGCGGCGGACGACTTTGCCGCGCGTCTGCTGCGCCTCGATCAGGGCGCCGAGGGCATTCTCGAGGCCGCAAAGCTCTGGCCCGACACACCGATCGTTCAACTTTACGCTGCGGCGTTCTGGCTTTACGGCCAGACCGACGGTGCCCGCGAGACCGCCGCCGACCATCTACGTGCGTGCGAAGCGCTCGCGATGAACGCGCGTGAGCGCGCGCTCCATCGGGCGCTCGCGCTATGGCACGGCAACAATAATCTGCGCGCCGTCGAAGCACTGGAGGCGATCACCGGCGAATGGCCAAGCGATCTCTTCACTGCCAAGCTTGCGGAGTTCCTCTATTACGTGCTGGGGCAGCAGTATATGGGACCCCGGTTTCGAGCGCATATGGAGCGCATCGAACCTCTCCACGCAGACGACCCGGACTTTCTCGCCATGGCGGCCTTCTCCAGCGAGCTCTGCGGCGACTACGCCGACGCCGAGGCGCGTGCCGAGCGCGCGCTCGGTCATGAGCCGCGAAACCCGTGGGCGCAGCATGCTCTCTCCCACGTTCTCATCCGCCAAGGTCGCGTGCGAGAAGGTTTGGCGCGGCTTGAATCGTTCCTCCCGCTGCTTGCAACCTGTGGGCGGCCGATCCACTCCCACGACGCCTGGCACCTTGCATTGCTCCACCTCGAGCAACTCGACGTACCCGCGGCGATGCGCGTCTTTCACGCGCACATCTGGGGCATCACTCCGGACTTCGTGGCCGAGCAACTCGATGCCATCGCGTTGCTGTGGCGCATCGAGATGAGCGGAACGCCCATGGATGCGGAGTGGCCTTCGATCGCCGACCATGTCGCGCCGCGCGCAGTCGAGACTCTTATGCCGTTCATGAATGCGCACTACATCTACGCGCTCGCCCGGGCCGGATGTACCGATGCGCTGGAAGCGGCGCTCGCCCGGGTCCGCGCGCGCAGCTCAGCCGACGAGGAAGAAGCCATACGCGTATGGGCGCCGGTGGGGCGCGCGGTGATCGAGGCCGCGGCCGCATTCGGCGCAGGAGAGCGCGCGAGCGCTGCCGCCCTGCTCGATCCGGTCATGCCGATGATGACGTCGATCGGCGGCAGCGACGCGCAAGACGACCTGTTCCGCCAGGCCTACCTACGCAGCCTGCAGGCCGCGGGTCGCCGCGCCGATGCCGCCGCATATTTCGAGCGCATGACTGCGGACAAATCTCGCACGCCACTCGATCGCGCGCTGGCGAATTGAAAGCGGGACGATAAGGAAGCGCCGCGAAGCCTCAGGCCTGCGGCTGCGGCTCGAGGCCCCCCGGTTCGGGGCGCGGGCGCGGCTTGCCGGCGGGCGGCACGGCGGACCCCCGCGGAGTTGCCGGCTCGATGACCGATTCGCGCGAGGGGCGCTTGCCAGCGAGTAGATCCTTGATCTCATCGCCGGTTAGCGTCTCGAACTCGAGCAGCGCCTTGGCGAGCGTCTCGAGATCCCCGCGCTTCTCCTGCAAGATATGGTGCGCCTCTTCGTAACCGGCCTCCACCAGGCGCTTGATCTCGCCATCGATCTTGCGGCTCGTCTCCTCGGACACATTCTGCTGCCGCGCGACCTGGTAGCCCAGGAACACCTCGTCCTGGTTCTCGCCATAAGCAACCGTCCCGAGCGCTTCCGACAGCCCCCAGCGCGTCACCATCATGCGCGCGAGCTTCGTCGCCTGCTCGATGTCGGAAGCGGCGCCCGAGGTGACTTTCTGTCTGCCGAATACCAGCTCCTCGGCCACACGCCCGCCCATCATGATGGCCAACCGCGAGGTCATCTGCTCGAGACTCATGGAGAGCTTGTCGCGCTCGGGCAACTGCATGACCATGCCGAGCGCGCGGCCGCGCGGGATGATGGTGGCCTTATGCACCGGGTCGGTCGCCTGCACGTTCAGCGCAACGATGGCGTGACCGCCTTCGTGATAAGCGGTCAGGAGCTTCTCCTCCTCCGTCATCACCAGCGATTTGCGCTCGGCGCCCATCATCACCTTGTCTTTGGCGTCCTCGAACTCGACCTGCGTGACCATGCGCTTGTTGCGCCGGGCCGCCATCAACGCCGCCTCATTGACGAGGATCATGAGATCAGCGCCGGAGAAACCGGGCGTGCCGCGCGCGGTCGTCTTGAGATTGACGTCGGGCGCCAGCGGAACCTTGCGCACGTGGACCTTGAGGATCTGCTCGCGGCCGACCACGTCCGGATTGGGAACGATCACTTGACGGTCGAAGCGGCCCGGTCGCAACAACGCCGGGTCGAGCACGTCGGGGCGGTTGGTCGCGGCGATCAGGATGATGCCCTCGTTCGCCTCGAAGCCGTCCATCTCGACCAGGAGCTGATTGAGGGTCTGCTCGCGCTCGTCGTTGCCGCCGCCGAGACCGGCGCCGCGGTGGCGGCCCACCGCGTCGATCTCGTCGATGAAGATGATGCAGGGGGCATTCTTCTTGGCCTGCTCGAACATGTCGCGCACGCGCGAGGCGCCCACGCCGACGAACATCTCCACGAAATCCGAGCCGGAAATGGTGAAGAACGGCACGTTGGCCTCGCCCGCGATCGCGCGCGCGAGCAGCGTCTTGCCGGTGCCCGGCGGGCCGACCAGCAGCACGCCGCGCGGAATGCGCCCGCCCAACCGCTGAAATTTTCCGGGATCGCGCAGGAACTCGACGATCTCCTGCAAGTCTTGCTTGGCCTCGTCGACGCCGGCCACGTCCTCGAAGGTGACGCGCCCATGCGCCTCCGTCAGCAGCTTGGCCCGGCTCTTGCCGAAGCCGAGCGCTTTGCCTCCCGCGCCCTGCATTTGCCGCGAGAGGAAGATCCAAACGCCAATGAGCGCAATGAAAGGAAGCCACGAGACCAAAAGCGACACGAACCAAGGGACGTCGTTCTGCTGCGGGCGGGCGGTAATGGATACGCCCTTGCCGTAGAGCCGCTGGATCAAGGTCGGATCGTTAGGCGCGTAGGTCTGAAAGCTGCGTCCGTCGGTGAAGGTGCCGTGGATTTCCGGCCCCTGGATCACAACCTCGCGCACGCGCCCCTGATCGACCTCATTCAACAGTTGGGAGAAGGAAATGTCCTGCGACGTGGCGCGCTGACCCGGGTTCTGAAACAGGGTGAACAGCGCGAGCAGCAACAGAACGATGATCACCCAGAGGGCGAAGTTGCGCAGATTGGCGTTCATCCCGTGTCCTTCACGGCCCGGCGGAAGTTCCGCAGCCCGTTCATATGGCAACTTATAGGCCGATTCACGGCCGTTCGGATAGAATTGCGCTCAAATCCCAATCTAAGTGCCAAGGCCACCCCTGCCAAGGGAACCGGATTAATTCTTGCGGGCCATTCTGCCGCGCCCGAGCGGCCTTCCGCGGGCCGCTTTGTCCGTCTTCGAGCCAGATGAGGACGTCCTGCGCGGCGGGGCGCGCTCGACCATAAGTCTTAACGGGCCGAGCGTCACCAACGCTCCTCCCAGCGTGCGACGCAAGCGAAACGCTTTGCTTCTCTGCGCGTTGGCGAGCGCCTCATAGAGGCTCTCGAGTTTGCCAAGCCGGATTGTTGCCTCCGCTCCGACGGATGCGATCGCTCGGCCGAGCAGGCGCACTGCCACTTCCGCGGGCAGGCGGATAAATTTTTCGGCATCGAAGACGATCGGCTGGTGATCGGACCCAGACGAGAGCCGCGCCATCGCCTCGTCGGCGGCCGTTTCGATCGCGGCATCCGCGCGCCGCAGCCTGCCCGCGAGGCGAGAAAGCGTGCGTGCGCTGATCCCTTCGCGTGCCAAGGCCGGCATCAGCGCACGCAGGCGCGCGCGGGTGAACCGCGGATCACGGTTGGATGCATCGTCGGCAAAGTCGATTTTGGCGCGCGCGAGCGTCGCAATGAGCCGCGCCTTGGGAACGTCAAGCAGCGGACGCACGAGCACGATGCCCTCGCCGTTCACGGGCAGAGCCGACTCGCGCGCCATGGCAGTAAGCCCGCTCAGCCCGCTGCCGCGGCCCAGGCGCAGCAACAGGGTCTCGGCCTGATCGTCGAGCGTATGCGCGGTGACGACGGCGCTGGCCTTCGCCGATTTCGCCGCCGCCGCCAGCAGCCGGTAACGCGCGTTGCGCGCCGCCTCCTGCAATCCGCTCGCCGGCTTCTTGCCTTCCCAACGCACGGTGCGATGCGGCACACCGAGCCGGCGCGCCAGACGCTTGACGGCGCGCGCCTCGGAGGCGGAGGCGCGGCGCAAGCCGTGATCGACCGTGAGCGCGATGAGCTTGGGCCCCCGCTTCAGCGCGCGGCGCCAGCGCGCCATGAGCAGCAGCAGCGCCGTCGAATCGGGACCGCCGGAGACGGCGAGGATGAGGGCGGGCGCATGGACGAGCGGAGCAAATAGTGCCTTCGCCTCGGCGGCGGAGACGGGCGCCGCATCATCAGCAGCGGACACGCTTTTGTTCTCGCTCGACCCCCTGCTTCACCGCCGCCGACGCGCGCGGGAATTTGCGCACCACTTCGCCGAGCGACGCGCAGGCCGCCTCCTTCTCGCCGAGCGCGGCGAGCGATTGCCCGAGGCGCAGAAGCGCATCGGGTGCTTTGGCGATGGATTCGTATTTGGTCGAGACGTTGAGGAAGGCTTCCGCGGCGTCGCGGTAGCGTTGGCGCTGGAACATGCTTTCGCCCAGCCAATAGGTGGCATCCCCGACGAGCCGATCATCGGGATATTTGCTCAAGAAGCTGCGAAAGGCGTCCTCGGCGAGGGCGTAGTCTTTGCGCAGCACATAGCCATAGGCGAGGTCATATTCGTCGCGCGGGGTCTGCGACGGCGCGAGCGTAGCGAGCGCGCCGCTGCCAGTCGGCCCGCTGCGCGGCGATTGCCCCGGCACGGCGCTGTTCGGCGGCCCCATGCTCGCGAGATCAAGCGGCGCGCCGGCGGCGCGTCCACCGAGCCCGCCGATCGGGGGCTCGGCTGTATCGGCGGCGCTCATGGTTGGCGCCGCACTCGTGCTCGGCGCCGCACCGGACCCACTGACCGAGCCGAGCGTGTGCGGCGCACCCGGCGCATTCGGATTCTGGAGGGGATCGAACGCGTCGCCGCGCTTGCCGGGCGCTGTCGCTGGCGGCGGATTTTGCGGGCGCGATTGCACCGCTGGCCGCGGCGCCCCGTCCTCCTGCATCCGCCGGACCTGGGCCTCGAGTTGCTGGTTGCGAAATTGCAGCTGCTCGATCGCTCCGGTCAGCTGCCGAATCTGCGCTTCGAGGCGCTCGAGGCGCACGACAACATCGGGACCGGAGACCTGCGCGGTGCGATCGGCCGACGCGGACGGCGCGCCGCGCTCGCCGCTCAGCCGCTCGCTGCCGCCGAAAAGACCGAATAGTCCAAACGGCCGCTCGCTCTCCTGCGCCAAGGCTTGGCCGAGTGTCACAGGCGCCGCGGTCATCGCGACCAAGACGAGCGCGGATGCCGTCGTCACACGAAACGGGAACCGGGTCATGGTTTTTTGAAGTGCTCGAGCCGTGGAACAGGATACGAATCCCTGCGTCCAAATTGTGACTGAGGCCCGTTAACAAATTCCGTAACTGCTTCAACGAGGGCGCGGCGTCGGCAGGAAGCTATTCCGCCGGCTTACCCGCCGGCGACGGAATCTTGCGCGCCTTGCGCCACTCCTCGAAACGCTGCACCACCACGAAGAACGGCGGCACGAACAGCACCGCCAGGCAGGTCGAGGCGAGCATTCCGGTAAACACGGTGATGCCGATCGACACGCGCGCGCTGGCGCCGGCGCCGCTCGCGAGCACGAGCGGCACCACACCGAGGATGAAGGCGAACGAGGTCATTACGATCGGGCGGAAGCGCGCCCGTGCCGCCTCGCTCGCCGAGTCGAGGATCGGTTTGCCCGCCGCGCGAACCTCCCGCGCAAACTCGACGATCAGGATCGCGTTCTTTGCCGAGAGCGCCATCAACAGAACGAGCCCGATCTGCACGTAGAGATTATTGTTGAGTCCGCTTTCCGTGAGCGCCGAGAGTGCCACGACCGGCCCGATGAAGGACAGCGGAACCGCCAGAATGACCGAGATCGGCGCGTACCAGCTTTCATATTGCCCGGCGAGCACGAGATAGACGAGCAGCAGTGCGAGAGCGAACACGATGTACATCTGATTGCCGACGAGCTTCTCCTGATACGACATCGCGCTCCATTCGAAGCCGGTGCCGGGAGGAAGCGTGCGCCGGGCAATCTCCTCCATCAGCGTCAGCGCCTGTCCGGACGAGACGCCCTGCGCCGGCAGGCCGATGATCGTCGCCGTTGGGCGAAGATTATAAAGGCTGATCAGAGAGGGACCGACGCTCGGCGTGATTTTCACGAGCGTGCCAAGCGGGATCATTTGTCCGTCCCTGTTGCGCACGAACATGTTCTCGATGTCCTCGAGGCGTACGCGAGATTGCGAGTCCGCCTGGACATAGACCTGAAATACGCGGCCGAACTGGTTGAATTGGTTGACGTAGGTTGATCCGAGATAGCCTCCCAGCGCGGCGAAGACCTGATCCAGCGAGACTTGCAGCGCCTCCGTCTTCACTCGGTCGACTTCAAGCCGGTATTGCGGAACGCTCGAGCGAAACGACGCCAGTACCATCTGCAGGGCCGACTGCGTCTTAGCGTTGGCAACGATCGCATTGGTGACACTTTGCAGCTTAGCCATGTCGAAACTGCCGTCGCGCAAATCGACCTGCATTGTGAAGCCGGCGTCGTTGCCGATGCCCTGGATCGGCGGCGGCGGCATCACCAGGATATCCGCCTCGGGAATCACCGCTAAATCGGCGTTGAGCTTGTTGAAGAGCGACATGAGATCTTCGCCCTCGCCGCGCTCGCTCCAATCCTTGAGGATGATGTAGGCGACGCCGGCGCTCGACAGTGTCGCGCTGTTGTCGAGCGCGGACACTCCTGCGATGTTGACGACCCGCGCAACGCCTGGCGTTTTGCGCGCGATCTCGAATACCTTATCCAGCGTTTTCTGAGTGCGCTCGAGCGAGGCGCCATCCGGCAATTGTACGATCGCGATCAGGTAGCCCTGGTCCTCGATCGGGAGAAAACCCGTCGGCACCCGCGAGAACCAGTAGCCGGTGGCGGCGATCAGCGCGAGCGCCACCGCCACCATCAGCGCGCTGCGCGAGACCATGTGGGCGATCAAGCTCGCATACCAGTGCTCGATCCGCCCATAGGCCCGATTGAACCCGCGGTAGAACACGTTACGCCGTTCCGGTGGGACTGCCGGACGCAGCCACATGGCACATTGCGTCGGCTTCAAGGTCGCGGCGTTGATGGCGCTGAGCAGGGCGGTTGCCGCGATCACCAGCGCGAATTGTGCGTACATGCGGCCGGTCAAGCCGGGCATGAATGCCGCCGGCAAGAACACCGACATCAGCACCAGGGTGATGCCGACGATCGGGCCGAACAGCTGACGCATGGCGGCGCTCGCCGCCTCGCGCCCCGACATGCCCTTTTCGATGTTGTGGACGGCGCCTTCGACCACCACGATCGCGTCATCCACGACGATGCCGATCGCCAACACGATCGCGAACAGCGTCGAGAAATTGATCGTGAACCCGAGCGCCGCCATCGCGGCAAAGGCGCCGATGATGGTGACCGGCACCGTCGTCGCCGGGACCAGCATCGCACGCCAGTCCTGCAGGAACACGAGGATGACGATGAGCACGAGGAACGCGGCTTCGTAGAGCGTCTTGTACACCTCGTGGATCGACTGCTCGACGAATTTGGTCGTGTCGAAGGGAATTTCGGCGACGAGCGCTTGTGGGAACTCCCGCTTGAGCTCGGCCATTTTCTCGGTCACTTCGGTCGCCACGCTCAGTGCGTTCGCGCCCGGCGCCTGATAGATCGCCAGTCCCGCCGCCGGCTGGCCGTCGAGCGTGAATATTTGGCTGTACGTCTGCGCCCCCAACTCGACCCGACCCACGTCACTGAGCCGCGTGATCTCGCCGGCGCGGCCGGTCTTGACGATCACCTTTGCGAATTCGGCCGGATCGCTGAGTCTGCCGAAGACGTTGAGGGTATATTGGAACGATTGGCCGGAAGGCGCGGGCGGTGCTCCGATCTGACCCGCCGTGACTTGCGTGCTCTGCTGCTGCAGCGCCTGGATCACGTCCTGCGGCATCAGCCCGCGCGCCTGCATTTTGTTCGGGTCGAGCCAAATGCGCATCGAATATTGGCCGGCGCCGAACACCACGACGTTGCCGACGCCCGGCAGGCGAGCGATCTCGTCCTTGAGGTTGATAGTGGCGTAATTGGCGAGATAGAGGCTGTCGTAGCGCGCGTCGGGCGAAGTCAACGTGACGATCTGCAGGATCGCCGTCGAATTCTTCTGCACGACGACGCCCTGCGCCTGCACCGCCTGGGGTAGCTGCGACAGCGCACTCGACACTCGATTCTGCACGAGCACTTGCGCAGTGTTGAGGTCGACACCGATCTTGAACGTCACCGTCAAGGAATAACTGCCGTCGGCACCGCTGTAGGACTGCATGTAGATCATGCCCTCGACGCCGTTCACTTGCTGCTCGATCGGCAAGGCGACGGTATCGATGACGGTGCGGGCACTTGCGCCAGGATAGCGCGTGCTGACTTGGACCGTCGGCGGCACGACATCCGGGTACTGCGCCACCGGAAGCGCGAATATGGCGACGCCGCCGATGACCATCATCAGGATGGCAAGCACGTTCGCGAGAACGGGCCGCGCGATGAAAAAATCGGAAATCATAGCTGGTGCTATTTGCCGCCCGTGGCGGAACCCGGCGTCGCTGCCGCGGTCTGGAGCTGTGGATCGACCTTCTGACCCGGGATTGCGCGCAATATGCCGGCGATGACGACGCGATCGTCCGGCTTGAGCCCGCTCTCGATCACGCGCAGATCCCCCACCCTGGGGCCGATCATGACCTTGCGCTGCTCGACCGTGTTGTTCTTGTCGAGCACGAGCAGGTATCGCCCGCCCTGATCGGTACCCAGCGCGTCATCGGGCACCAGCAAGGAATCGTGCTCGTCGGCAGCCCCTATCCGCACGCGCACGAAATTGCCGGGCACAAGCACCTGTTCCCGATTGGGAAAGATCGCGCGCACGGCAAGCGTCCCAGTCGCCCGATCGATGGAGGGTGCAACGTAATTCAGCGTGCCGCGATACGGATATCCTTGATCGGTCTGCAGTCCGACCTCGATCGGATACTCCTTGAGCTCTGCTTGCGTAATGCCCAGGCGACGCATGTCCGCCCGGATGGTGAGGACTTCCTGCTCGTTGATATTGAAGTTCACGTAGATCGGCGCGGTTTGGACCATGGTGGCCAGGTGGGTCGGACCATTGGCTCCCACCAGTTCGCCCAGCGACACCAGGCGTGCGGTGACGATGCCATCGAACGGGGCCTTTACCTCCGTATAGCCGAGATTGAGCGCGGCCTGGGCGGTATCGACCTCCGCTTGCTTGAGTCGAGCCCTTGCCGAGTCTCGATTGGCCGTT
>DASQXF010000278.1:0-3774 GCA_035639895.1 Xanthobacteraceae bacterium | reverse complement strand
GAGGCCGCGAAACGCGCTGGCAGCTTCGACAAGGCGAAGGTGCGCGACGAAATCGAGAAGACGAAGAATTTCATTGGCACCGGCGGCATCGTCAACATGTCGCCGAGCGATCATCTGGGCCTCGACCTCTCGGCTTTCCGTATGCTCGAGATCAAGGGCGGCGACTGGACGTTGGTGCAGTAGGCGCGTGCCCGAATTTCTCCAGTTCGCTTTCTCCGGCCTGACCGTGGGTGCCGTCTATGCGCTCGTCGCGCTCGGCTTCACCCTGATCTACAACGCCTCCGACGTCATCAACTTCGCCCAGGGCGAATTCGTGATGCTGGGCGGAATGACAACGGTGTTTCTCGGGCTCGCCGGCGTGCCGCTGCCTTTGGCGGCGGCTCTCGCGGTCGTCGTCACCGTTGCGGTGGGCCTTGCGCTGCATCGCTTCGCCATCGAACCGGCGCGCGCGGCCGGCGCCGTCGTGCTCATTATCATTACGATCGGCGCGTCGATCTTTCTGCGCGGGCTCGCGCAGGTGGTATTCGACAAGCGTTTCCACAGCCTGCCGCCCTTCTTTGAGGGCGATGCGATACGTGTCGGCGGCGCCGCCATCCTGCCGCAGAGCGTGGTGGTGCTCGCGGGTGCGGTTGTCATCGTTGTGCTGCTGTGGGCCTTCATCGAACGCACCTTGACCGGCAAGGCGATGATCGCGACCGCCGCGAACGAACTCGCCGCCCGTCTCGTCGGCATCGATACGCGCGCCATCGTCGCCTTGTCCTTTGCGATTTCGGCCGCGATCGGCGCTGTGGCGGGCATCCTGATCACTCCCATCACGCTCACGAGCTACGACGTCGGCACCGTGCTGGCGCTCAAAGGTTTCGCCGCCGCCATGCTCGGCGGCATCGGCAGTGCTGTCGGAGCGGTGATCGGCGGATTGTTGCTCGGATTGTTCGAGGCTTTTGCCGCCGGCTACGTCTCCTCGCAATATAAGGACGCGGTCGCGTTCCTGATCATCTTGATCGTCCTGTTTGCCATGCCGCGTGGACTGTTCGGCCCAGCGCCGGTCGAGCGGGTATGACCTTTGTGCCCGACATTGTGACGCGTCATGCATCCCCAGACCGGCCCCCGCCTGGTTGTCCTGACCGCCTCCGGGAGAGGGGACTCGACATAGCCTCGAGAGCTTCATGCAAGGGCTCCTGACTCATCGACTTGTGCCAGCGCTGGCGATGGCGGCCGTCGTGGTGGTGCTGCCAGTGCTTCTTCCGTCCGCCTATTACTATCGCGTCGCGGCTCTGGTGTTCGTATTTGCGCTCGCCGCCGTCGGACTGAACCTGTTGATGGGTTTCGCTGGGCAGGTGAGTCTCGGCCATGCCGGTTTCATGGGGATCGGCGCCTACGCGGTCGCGATCGGGCCCGCCCATCTCGGCTTGCCGTCGTCCGTCTCGTTTGTCATCGGCGCCGGACTCTCCGCGCTCGTGGCTTTCCTCGTCGGCCGGCCGATCCTGCGCCTGAAGGGACATTATCTCGCGGTCGCCACGCTAGGCTTCGGCATCTTGCTCGCCATCGTGTTCACCAACGAGGCGCGCTTCACCGGCGGACCGGACGGCATGACGGTGCCGCGGCTCGTTTTGTTCGGCTTCTCCGTCCGCGGCGCACAAACCTGGTACTGGATCGCGGCCGCGACCTTCTTGATCGGCGCCGTGCTCGCACTCAACCTGATCGATAGCCCGAGCGGACGCGCGCTGCGCGCGATCCATGACAGCGAGGTCGCCGCCCGCGTGCTCGGCGTCGACGTCGCAAGAATGAAGCTTTGGGTGTTTGTCCTCTCCGCCGTCTACGCCTCGGTCGCCGGCTCCTATTTCGCTCTGCTCAACGGGCACATTACGCCCGACGTGTCCGGCTTCCTGCGCTCGATCGAACTCGTCGCCATGGTCGTGCTCGGCGGCATGGGATCGGTGGCGGGCTCGCTCGTCGGCGCCGCGCTCCTCGTGGTGCTGCCGCAGACGCTCACGCTGCTGCACGACTACGAGCATATGGCGCTTGGTCTTATCGTCATGCTGGTGATGATCTTCTTACGGGCCGGTATCGTGCCGACATTCGCGAGAGCGCTCTCCTTGAGGTCGGCATGATTCTCGTTGCCGAACACCTGTCGGTCTCCTTCGGCGGCGTGCGTGCGGTCGATGACGTGAGCCTGGCGGTTGCGCCCGGTCTCGTCTTTTCGATCATCGGTCCGAACGGCGCCGGCAAGACGACGCTGTTCAACCTCATCTCCGGGCTTTACCTGCCCGCTGCCGGCCGCGTGCGCCTGGCCGGCGAGGACGTGACCGCGCTTGCGCCGGAAGAGCTCGCGCGCCGCGGCTTGTCGCGCACATTTCAGAACCTGCAGATTTTCTTCCGCATGAGCGTGCTCGAGAACGTCATGGTCGGTCGCCACCGTCATGAAACGACGGGCATATTCGCCGATCTTCTTCATCTGCCCTCGGTCGGCCGGCAAAATCGGAGAACTCGCGCGGCGGCCGTGGCCGCGCTCGAGCGCGTTGGGCTTGCCGCGGCAGCGCAGCGCCCGGCAAGCGCCTTGTCGTTCGGCGATCTCAAGCGCCTCGAAATGGCCCGCGCGCTCGCGAGCGAGCCCAAGCTGCTTCTGCTCGATGAGCCGGCCGCGGGCTGCAATCCGGTGGAGACCGCCGGGATCGAAGCCGTCATCCGTCGTCTGATCCGCGACGGCATTACCATCGTACTGGTCGAGCACGATATGCGGCTGGTGATGAACGTCTCGGATCGCATCCATGTGCTTGCCAACGGGCGCACCCTTGCCGAGGGCACGGCCGCGCAGGTCCGCACGAACCCGGCCGTGATCGCGGCTTATCTCGGTATTCGCGGCGCGCAGGAGGCGGTCGGTGCTCTCGGTTGAGCAGGTCAGGAGCAGCTACGGTCGTATCGAGGCGCTGCACGGCGTTTCGATCGCGGTGCGAAGGGGCGAGATCGTCACGCTTCTCGGCGCCAACGGCGCCGGCAAGTCCACGCTGATGCGGGCGATCTCCGGCGTGCAGCCGATCTCCGCGGGGCGGATCCGGTTCGATGATCGGCCACTGGAGGGCGTGTCCGGCCATGCGCGCGTTGCGCTCGGGATCGCACAAGTACCGGAAGGTCGCCAGGTGTTTGCGCCGCTTTCGGTCGAGGATAACCTCCGGCTCGGGGCGTGGCCGCGACGAAATGCGAGGCTCGATGCCGAGCTGGCGTCCGTCTATGAGCTGTTTCCGGTGCTGGCGTCGCGCCGGCGTATCAGCGCCGGCATGCTCTCGGGTGGGGAGCAGCAGATGCTGGCGATCGGCCGTGCACTCATGGCGAAGCCGCGCCTGCTGCTGCTCGATGAGCCCTCGATGGGTCTCGCCCCCATTTTGGTCGAGCAAATTCTGGACGTTGTGAGGGGGCTGAAGCAGGCCGGTCTGACGGTGCTGCTGGTTGAACAGAACGCCCGCGCCGCGCTCGCCATCGCCGATCGCGGCTATGTCATCGAGACCGGGCGGATCGCGACGAGCGGCAGCGCGGTTGAACTCTTGGCTGATGCGCGCGTGCAGGCGGCATATCTCGGAGTGTGATGAAGCGTAAGGGGACAGCTTGGTGGCACACCCGCGCGACCTTTTCCCTGGCATGCTGCCTCCTTCGAACAGTGGCGTGCATATCGAATGGGGCACGCAAAGCCCGAAGGGAACCATCTCGCGCGTGCCGGTTTGGTATCGCGCGCCGTGGGCCGAGAGGGGCAAGAGGTGTATCATGAGCACGGCCCGGCTC
>DASQXF010000277.1:0-5153 GCA_035639895.1 Xanthobacteraceae bacterium | reverse complement strand
GGCGGCTCGCGAGATCCGCCTGCCGCTCGTATTCCGCTTCCGCCTGCTTCAATGACGCTTGAGCGCCGGCCTCCGCGGCCCGTGCCTGTTCGAGCTTAAGTCGGTATGGCTCGGGCTCGATGACGAAGAGAGTAGCCCCCTCCTTCACCTCCTCGCCGTCCTTGTAGTTGATCTTCTGCAAAAACCCCTGCACCCGTGCGACCACGTTCGTGGTGTTAATCGCCGAGGCGTAACCGGTGGCCTCGAGGTAGCGGGTGACCTTCTGCTGCATCGGAATGGCGACGGTGACCTTCGGCGGCGGCGGCGCTACGTAGCGGTTCTCCTGTCCGCAGCCCGAGAGCGCCGCCGCGAGGATGCCTGCCGCAGCGCAAGCGGCGAGCTGCGCGCTCGCCAGCCGATCAATCCTCATCGCGCGACCCTCAAATGACTATGGCCGAGGACGCCGGATTATTGTTCAGGCAACCGGCTTGCTTCCCGCGCCGCTCTCGTGCGCCGCGCGATTCCTCGCGGGCCCGAAGTTACGATCCCGCGTTTCAAAGTGGAAGCCTCGCAGCCTCGAAAAACACAGCCGGCGCCCGAAGGCGCCGGCTGTCCCCTTCCCCCGTGTTCTTCCCGCTCAGGAGCTGGTGTTGAGCACCGTGACCGCGCGGCGATTTTGCGACCAACATGAAATGTCGTTGCACACCGCGACCGGCCGTTCCTTGCCATAGGAGATGGTGCGCATGCGTTGTGGATTAACACCGCGTGAAGCCAGATAGTCGCGCACCGTCTGCGCGCGCCGAGCGCCGAGCGCGATGTTATATTCGCGCGTGCCGCGCTCGTCGGCATGGCCTTCGATGGTGAAGGTGTATTGGTTGTAGACTTGCAGCCATTGCGCCTGCTTCTCCAGCGTGGCGATCGACTGCGACGTGAGTTCGGAAGAATCGGATTCGAAGAACACCCGATCGCCAACATTGACCACGAAATCCTGCTGGCTGCCGGGCGGCGCGCTTCCCCCGGCCTGCGGACCGTTCGGCCTGTTCGCGCAAGCAGATGCGGCAAGGGCCAAGGCCAGAAAGCCGGCGAACTTTGCCGCACGGACGACGCGTACTACGACATTCGTCATTCCGCTGCCCCCATAGTTGCCTTGCTATCGCACATGCCGCAGGTCTAGCAGGTGCGTGGTTAAGCGAAGGTTCTTGTCGACCTTGATCGGGTGTTGCCCGGATCGCTCAACGGCAAAGAAAAAGCGGAAAACCCCTTCCGGTGGTTAATGCCCGGTGAATGCGGCGCCTTGTAGGCCTACCGAGTTCCATTTCGATGCTGCGCCCCCAAGTCATGCGCGCTACTGCAACAGCGGCGACCACGCTGGATCGGACGCGTAGCTCGGCGTCTTCAGTATCTGTTCGTTGCGGCCGGTCACGTCCACGGTAAAGAGCATCGGCCCGGCGTTGCCGCCCGGATCGCGGAAGAACATGATCACGCGGCCGTTCGGCGCCCAGGTCGGCCCTTCGTTGTGATAGCCTTCAGTGAGAATCCGCTCGCCTGATCCGTCCGTGCGCATGATGCCGATCGCAAACTTGCCCTCGGTCTGTTTGGTGAAAGCGATATAGTCGCCGCGCGGCGACCACACCGGCGTCGAATAGGCACCGTCACCGAAACTGATGCGCTGCGGCTCCCCGCCGGTCGCCGCCATCACGTAGATCTGCTGCTTGCCGCCGCGGTCCGACTCGAAGCTGATGCGCGTGCCGTCCGGCGAATACGAGGGCGCGGTGTCGATCACTTGCGCGTCGGTCAAACGCGTGGTTGCCTTCGAGCGCAGGTCCATCACGAACAGATTGGAATTGCCGCCGCGTTGCAGACTGAAGATCACGCGCTGCCCGTCGGGCGAGAAGCGCGGACTGAACGTCATGCCGGGAAAGTTGCTGACGATCTCGCGCTGCCCGGTCTCGATGTTCATGAGATAGACTTTGGGATCGCCCTCCCGGTAGGACATGTAGGTGATCGTGTCGGCCGACGACGAGAATCGCGGCGTCAGCACGAGGTCGTCCCCGCGCGTGAGATAGCGCACATTGGCGCCATCCTGATCCATCAACGCCAGCCGCTTGATCCTGCGCTCCTTCGGACCGGATTCGTCGACAAAGACGATGCGGCTGTCGAAATAACCCTTGTCGCCGGTGATGCGCTCGTAAATGGCGTCGGAAATGATGTGGGCGATCCGCCGCCAATTGTCGGCCGTGGTGTTGTACTGCTCGCCGCGCAGCTGCTGCCCGGCGAAGACATCCCACAACCTGAACTCCGCCTTGAGACGGCCGTCGGATTGGGTGATGCGGCCGGTGACCAGCGCCTGGGCATTGATCTGCCGCCAGTCGGCAAAGCGCGGCAACGCGTCGACGTTGGCGATTTTCTCGATATAGGCGGCCTGATCGATCGGAGCGAACAAGCCGGAGCGGCGCAGGTTCGAGGAAATGATCTGGCTCACATTGCGCCCGCCCGCCGGGTCCTGCAGTCCGACCCCGATGAAATCCGGGATCGCAATCGGCACCGGCTGGACGTTGCCTTGAGTCACATCGAGCTTGAGCACCGCCGCCGCCGGGTGCGGCGAAAAGCTCGCGAGCGCGCCCGCCGCTCCTCCCAGCATGATCAGGCGACGACGGCTCAGGCGGCTTGCCGTCGAATCGACATTGCCCGTCACGCCGTTGCCTTGCGCGACGGCCGCGACACCTAGCCGCGGATCATGTCGCGCGGGTCGAAGGTGATCTCGACGTCTTTCCATTGCTCGTAATGTTCGGGCTTGAGCATGTCGTAGGGCTGACCGCGGAAGAGCGCACGAACGGCGCTGTCGCGGGCGGCCATGAACAGGGGGCTCTTTCCGCTGCTGAGCACGATCGGTGGAGAGGCCAGCGTGCCGTCGGGCTTGAGCTTGATCCTGATCAGCACCACCAACTCCTGCGGGTCCTTTGCACCGGCGGGTACCGTCCACAGCTGCGCCAACCGTGCGCGCAGCGCGTCCAGCTCACTCAGCGACAACTGCGCCGCCGCGCCGTTCGACAAACCGAGCGAGGGCCTGCTGTTGAGCGTCTCCCCGGCGGCGGCGAGCCGCGTCGAGTCGCGCTTGTCGAGCAGCGCCGCGACCTGTTTGGGATCGAATTTGGGCGCTGGCGGGGCAGGCTTCTTCGGCGGGGTCGGGGGCTTGGCGTCGGCCTTCTTCGGCTCCGGCTTCTTGGCTTCTTCTTTCGCCAGCGCATCCGCGATCGGATCAGGCGTCTTTTCCGCTTGCTTCTTGTCCGGCTCGGATTCGGCGGGCTTCGTTTCCGGGGCGGGCGGCGGCTCGCGCGCGGCTTTAACTTCCTTCTTTTCCACCACTTTTGCGGTCGGGTCCTCGACCGGCTTTGCCTCTGCGACCTTTTCGACCAGCGGCTTTGCCGTCTCGGCTTTCGGCGCGCTCTTCGTGCCCGCCGTAATCTTGGAGAATTCTGATGCGGTTACCAGGTCGATCGGCAGACCCTCGTTCGACGATACCGGAAGCGGCTTCGCGGCAAGCGACCACACGCTCCACAGCAACACGGCTGCGTGCCCGATCGCCGATATGGTGTAGGCCGTCCTCATTCCCCCTAATCACGCAATCAACGCGCAGAGGCCTGCTGCTCGCTCTCGGTCACCAAAGCCACGCGCCGAAAACCGGCAGCCGATATTTGCCCCATCACCTTCATCACGGTGCCGTACTCGAGCTGCCGGTCCCCGCGCACGAAGATGCGCTCCTCCGCCCCCTGGCGCGCCTCAGTGATGGCCTTGAGCTTGGGGACCAGTTCCTCAGCCGCGATTTCGGTATTTTGGAGGTAGATCTGCCCGCTTGCCTTGACCGAGACCGTCAGCGGCTCCTTGTCCTGATCGAGGCTCTTGGCTTGGGTCTGCGGCAGCTCGAGCGGGACCCCCACCGTCAGGAGGGGGGCCGAAACCATGAAAATGATGAGCAGGACCAACATGACGTCGACCATCGGCGTCACGTTAATCTCGGCCATGACCGGGCGACGGCGATGCCGCCTGCCGGCGAGCGCGGCAGTGCCACCGTTCATTGCCATTTGCGTCCCCTATCCCCGTTCGTCGATCTGCCGCGAAAGAATCGCGGCGAACTCGTCGGCGAACCCCTGCAGGCGCTGGGCCTGTTTGTTCACGTCGGATACGAACTTGTTATAGAAAATCGTCGCCGGTATGGCAGCGATGAGGCCGATTGCAGTCGCGAACAGGGCCTCGGCGATGCCGGGGGCAACCACCGCCAGCGAGGTGGACTGCTGGCCGGCAATCGCCCGAAAGCTCGTCATGATGCCCCAGACGGTCCCGAACAGGCCGACAAAGGGGCCGGCAGAGCCCACCGTCGCCAGTACCAGAAGATGACGCTCCAGACGGGCGACTTCCCGCTGGATGGTCACCTCCATCACCTTTTCGATGCGCATCTGCAGGCCGGCAAATGAGCGCGGCTGGCCCTCGATGCTGCGCTTCCACTCCCGCATGGCGGCTACGAACAGCGCCGCCATGGAATGGGTCGGGCGCGAGGCAAGCGTCCGGTAAAGCTCCTCCAAGGATTGGCCGGACCAGAACGCCTGCTCGAAGCCGTCCATGGCCCGCTGGGTGCGCGAATAAAGCAGGAGTTTCTCGATGGCGATCGCCCAGACCATGACCGACGCGACGAGCAGCCCGACCATCACCACTTTGACCACCAGATCCGCGTTCTGGAACAGATCCCAGATGGAAAGCGGCGCGGCGGACGGCATGGCATCTCCTTCCCGGCTGGCCCTTCGGCTGTCCCGCCAAAGGTGACCAAACTAGGGCGCAAGGCGCGCGCCATTGCGAAAAGTTAGCTGGCGCCGGGTGCCTTAACGCCGGGTTACCGCACGGACGCAGCCGGTGCGACACGGACGCTCGTTAATCTTTGTCGCGGTGACGATTGCGCAACCGCCGGGTCAGCGGCGGATGCGGTCCTGATCGGCCCGCATGGCGGTGCGCAGCGCCTTGGGAATGGGCCGCGCGCGCCCGTCACAAACGAAGGCAACCCGCACATGCGCCTCCAAGAGAAGCTCCTCGCCTCGCAGGATGCGCTGATTGAGCGTAATCGAAGCGCCCTTGACCTCCTCCGGCGCGGTGACAACCGCGAGCACGTCGTCCATGCGCGCAGG
>DASQXF010000276.1:0-3695 GCA_035639895.1 Xanthobacteraceae bacterium | reverse complement strand
GGCGCCGAGATCACCGCGGAAGCTCGCGCCGCTGCCGAGCGTCTGATCAAAGCAGCGGGATAGGGAGGCCGTCATTCCAGAGGCCGGCCGAAGGCCGGCCCGGAATCCATAACCACAGACCTCGCTATCTACCTTGAGATTCCCGGATAAAGGTCGGTCCATTCTGGGTTGGACCTCTCGATCAAGTTGATCTTCCATTCGCGATGCCACTTTTTGAGTTCCTTCTCGCGCGCAATCGCATTGAGGACGTCGTCGTAACATTCAAACCAAACAAGAAGATGAACTCCATGGCAGGAAGTGAATCCGCGGACCGCGTCGGTCTTGTGCTGATGTATTCGACGGACCAAATCATTGGTCACGCCAATGTAGAGGGTGCCGTGCTTTCGACTTGCCAGGATGTAAACGTAGTACACGACCGCATCGCCTGGAATTCTGGATTCCGGGCTCGCGCCACCCAAGTCGGCCTTGGCCGACTTGGGCAATTATCATTACCGATCTCGGGTAAATCCGAGATCGGTGGCCCGCTCCGGAATGACGCATAACATGAGCTCGCCGGATATCAGCAATATCCCGGTCGCCGACCTCACCGCGGCGCAGGCCAAAGCCGAGCTCAAACGCCTCGCCGCCGAGATCGGCGCTCACGACAAGCGTTACTACCAGGACGATGCGCCGACCGTCTCGGACGCCGCTTACGACGCGTTACGCCGGCGCAACGAGGAGATCGAGGCGCGCTTTCCCGAGCTGATACGGCAGGATTCGCCCTCGCGCCGCGTCGGCGCACAGCCCTCGCAAAAGTTTGCCAAAGTCCGGCACGCGGTGCCGATGCTCTCGCTGGGCAACGCGTTCTCCGATGCCGAGGTGGCCGAGTTCGTCGAACGCATGCGCCGGTTTCTGCGTCTGGCCGCAGACGAGAAGGTCGTGCTCACGGCCGAGCCAAAAATCGACGGCTTATCCTGCACGTTGCGCTACGAGGCCGGCCGCCTGGTGCGGGGCGCCACCCGCGGCGACGGCACCGAAGGTGAAGATGTGACCGCGAATGTAAGAACGCTCGCCGACGTCCCGAAGGAGCTGCGGGGCAAAAGCGTGCCCGACGTGTGCGAAGTACGCGGCGAGGTATATATGACCAAGTCCGCCTTCCTGGCCCTGAACGAGCGGCAGAAGGCTGCCGGCAGACAGATTTTCGCCAACCCGCGCAATTCGGCGGCGGGCTCACTGCGCCAACTCGATGCGTCAATCACGGCTTCGCGACCGCTCGGCTTCTTTGCCTATAGCTGGGGAGAGATGAGCGAGCTGCCCGCTCAAACTCAGTCCGGCATGGTCAAGTGGTTTGCCGCCCGCGGCTTCAAGACCAATCCGCTGATGCAAATCTGCGATTCGATCGATGCGATGCTCGCATTCCATCACGGGATCGAGGCGCAGCGTGCAACGCTCGATTACGACATCGACGGCGTCGTTTACAAGGTCGATCGCCTCGATTGGCAGGAGCGGCTCGGATTTGTCTCGCGCAATCCGCGCTGGGCGATCGCACACAAATTTCCCGCCGAGAAGGCAACGACAGTGGTCAAGGCGATCGAGATCCAGGTCGGCCGCACCGGCGCGCTCACACCGGTGGCCAAGCTCGAGCCGGTTACCGTCGGCGGCGTGGTCGTGCAAAACGCGACGCTGCACAACGCGGACGAGATCGAGCGGCTCGGCGTGCGCATCGGTGACACGGTGACGATCCAGCGCGCCGGGGACGTCATCCCGCAAGTGCTGGGCGTGGTCGTGGAGAAACGCCCGAAATCGGCGAGGCCTTACAGGTTTCCCAGCCACTGCCCATGTCCGCTGCATACGGAGGTGGTGCGCGACACCACCGCGAGCGGGGAAGAGGGGGCAGTTATGCGCTGCACCGGGGAGTTCGCCTGTCCGCACCAGAAAGTCGAGCATTTGAAGCATTTCGTTTCCCGCCGCGCCTTCGACATCGAAGGGTTGGGCGAGAAGCAGATCACGCTGTTCTTCGAGCGAGGCTGGGTGAAGGAGCCGGCCGACATCTTTACGCTCGAGGCGCGCAAGTCGAAAATCAGGCTCGAGGAGCAGGAAGGTTTCGGCGAAGTGTCGGTGCGCAACCTGTTCAACGCGATCAGGGCGAGGCGCGAGATCAGCCTGGAGCGTTTCATCTATGCGCTCGGCATGCGGCATGTAGGAGAGACCACCGCGCGCGCGCTCGCGCGCGGCTACGGATCATGGGGGGCGTTGCACGAGGCCTGCGCCAAAATTGCTGCAAACGACGCGGAGACGCGGGCCGAGATGGATAATCTCGACCAGATCGGCGACACCGTGATCGAGAGCATCGCCGCCTACTTCGGCGAGGAGCACAATCGCGAAATCGTCGAGAAACTCACTAAAGAGGTGGAAATCCTCCCAGCCGAAAAGCCCGCGGCCCACTCTGCGGTCGCTGGCAAAACCGTGGTTTTTACCGGTTCACTCGAGAAGATGACCCGCGACGAAGCAAAAGCCATGGCGGAACGGCTCGGCGCCAAGGTCGCGGGTTCGGTATCCCAGAAAACCGACTATGTGGTCGCCGGTCCCGGCGCCGGCTCGAAGCTCGGCAAGGCCAAGGACCTCGGCGTGGCGGTGCTTTCCGAAGACGAATGGTTCGATCTCGTGCGTCACGGCGCATCCTAGTACCTCGGTGACGCGCTCCCAATATCAGCCGTCGCTTCGGGTCCCGAGTGCAGCGGGGGAATCCGTAAGCCTGTGTCCTGGATTGCGGGCTCGCCACAATGCAGTCAAGCTACGCCGCTCGCGTAAACTTGCCTGCGCGACGTCGCCCCGGAAACACCGGCACCATCTTCTCCCATGAACGATCCCAACGAACGCAGCTTCATCGGCCGCTCGCTGCCGCGTCGCGAGGACCACCGTCTGCTGACCGGTCGGGGACAATTCATTGCCGATCTCAATCTGCCGCACATGCTGCACGCGGTCTTCGTCCGAAGCCCGCTCGCCCATGCGCGCATCCGCGCCGTGGATCTGGCGCGTGCGCGCCGTGCGCCGGGTGTCGCCTGCGCCGTGGGCGGCGCGGAACTCCTGCAGCTCCTGCCGCCGGTGCCGGACACGCAGCTCTCGCTGCCGAGTAAATGGACGGCGCTCGTCCAGCACAAGTTCATCAACCCTCAGCAACCCCTCCTCGCCCACGACAAGGCCCGCCATGTCGGCGAGGCCGTCGCCGTCATCGTGGCCGAGAGCCGTCATGCGGCGGAAGACGCGGCTCAATTGGTCGGTCTCGATCTCGATCCTCTTCCCGCTGTCGTCGATCCGGAGCAGGCGTTGCGCCCCGGCGCGCCGATTATCCACGAAAGATTCCACACCAACCTCATCGGTGCATTCACGATTGGCAAGGGCGACATCGATGCCGCGTTCGCGCGCTCTCCGCACAAGCTGCAACGCCGCTTTCATCATCACCGCTATGCCGCCGCGCCGATGGAGTGCCGCGGCGTCGTCGGCGTCCACGATCCGCGAACGGATTCGGTGACCATCTGGTCGGCAACCCAGGTCGTACATTGGGTGCGCCGCGAGGCAGCCGCGGTGTTGCGGCTTCCGGAGGCGCGCGTGCGCTGTGTCGCGCTCGATGTGGGCGGGGGTTTCGGCCTCAAGGGCCACGTGTACCCCGAAGACTTGTTGATCCCTTTCCTGGCGCGCCGGCTCGGGCGACCGGT
>DASQXF010000275.1:0-5575 GCA_035639895.1 Xanthobacteraceae bacterium | reverse complement strand
CACCAGCGCGGGAAGAAACCGGTGCAGTCCGTCGAAGTAGGGAAGCCTCAGAAAGAGATCGCGGCGGAAGGCCTTGAGTCCGCAACCCGTATCGCGCGTGCCGTCGCGCAGCACAACGCTGCGCACGGCATTGGCGACACGCGATTGTAACTTCTTGAAACCGCTTGCCTGACGGCCAACCCGCTGCCCGGCGACGAGACCGATATGGGGCGCCTTCATCATTGCCTCGAGCAGGGCGGGAATGAAGGCGGGGTCGTTCTGGCCGTCGCCGTCGAGCGTGACGACGATCGCTGCTCGCGCATGCATCACGCCGCTTGATACCGCTGCCGACTGTCCGCATGAAATTTCGTGTCTGATCTGTCGCAGCCACGGACGGCTCGCCATCAGCCGAGCCAATTCCGCTTCCGTGCGATCGGTCGAGCCGTCATTGACGTAGATGAGCTCGAAAGCGAAATGCTTGTCGAGCGCGGCGGCGATCTCGTCGACCAACGGCGCAATGTTGTCGGCTTCGTTGCGCACCGGAACGACGACGGAAACAGTCGGCGCGCTTGCGAAAACTTCGCTCATGATGTGTCCGACATGGCGGCGCGGCGGCCGACGTGCATCTTGCCAGGGGCGAGCTTCTAGGCGGCGATCAGCTGCCGGGCAACCCTTTTGATGCGCGCAAACGAGGGGCCGGGCCAGGGTCGGACGGACCCATCGGAGCAAAGCACGAAGGCCAGCCCCCGCGCCGCATACCAATCGCGGACCAACAGCACACCAATCACGCCAACCACGGCTCCAACCATGACATCGCTGGGAAAGTGCGCCCTGAGCACGACCCGGCTCACGGCGATGAGAACGGCATAGGTCCACAGGACCAAGCGCGCCCGGGGCCATAGCGCCCCGATCGCCATGGCGACAGCGAACGCATCAATGGCATGGCCGGAGGGCAGGCTTGCATATTCGACGTTCCAGCCGAGCGGGCGATAGATGAGCGGATTCGCACTCCCTTCCACGAACGGCCGGGCGCGGCCGACCAGGCGCTTGCCGACCGTAAAAACTAAACCCGGCAAGCCGATCGCCAAGAACAAGAAACCGAGCCGCACGGCGAGCGCAGCGAGCACGCCCCGGGACATGCGCGGAAGCGCCGGCGATGCGAGCAATGCAAGCGCGCCGAGTGCGAGCGCGATCGGCACCAGAAACCAAACCGACTTGCCGAAGTCGGTGATGAAATCGAAGATCTGGATCAGCCAGGTGGGCGCACGCAGTGCCGCGGTCACTGCCGGGGCGTCGACGAGCATCATCGTGGCTGCGACGATGGCGATCCCTGCCGCGGAGCTGACGGCCAGACGAAGCACCGCGCGCCAGATCGGTGTAACCGCAAACTTCGACGGGCGTCCTGAAATCGCAAAGCACCAGCCGATATTGGCGCGCACCCAGTGCAGCCGCGCAGCCGGGCGCTCCGCCGGCACCTGCTTGAGGGGACTCCCCACGCTCACGAGGAGCCTACCGAGCGAAAGACGGCGATCGTGATCGGCCGTCCGGTGCTGATATTGATCGCATCGATGCGGGGGCCGGCGCGGTAGCGCACGCCGAGGGCTTCGGCGCGCTGGGCAAAGCTCCTTTCCTCGCGCGCTTCGACGAAGGCGAAGCGGCAGTCCCCGCCGCGCAGGAACTCAGCGGCACCCGCGGTGTCAGCGAGGCGGGTTGCGGTTCCGGCGAGAAATACCAGGCTCGGTTCCTGATAGCCGACGGCGGCGGCCTCCGGCTGCGCACAACCGCTCTCGCGCAGGATGCGGGCAAGCGTCACGCTCGGAAACAGTTGGCCGAGCGACGGGATGATCAAACCGAACGTCGCGATTGCAGTCAGGATCGCGGCCGCGACGGCACGCAGCAACGAGTGCTCGGCGCCATCGGCTTGGTAGAGTCGCCAAGCCAGAAAACCCAACACCGCGGCTGCTCCCATCAAAATCCACACCAATAGTCCGAATTGCCGACCGATCACCGCGAGGGCAACGACACCCGCGATGCCGGCGACCATCGGAACCAGGAACCACCAAATCGTGCCCCACTCGAGGAAAAGTTTCCGCGACAAGGCGCGCGCATCGATGACCCCGGCAATGAGGATGGCGATTGCAGGATAAAGCGGCAGCACGTAGTGCGGCAGCTTTGTTACAACCAATTCGAAGACAATCCACGAAGGCACGAGCCAGGCCAGCAGAAATTTGACGGTGCGCTCGCGCCGGGCTTGCCACACCGCAGGCGTCGCCAACGCGGCGAGCGTTGCCCCCGGCCAGAAGGTCACCCAGAACAAAACGAAATAGTAGCCGGGCGGAGCGCCGTGCGATTCCTGGCCGGCAAATACCTTGCCGAGCATGTCTTGCCCGACGGATTCCGCTAGAAACGCGTCGCCTGTGCGCCCGATGATCGCGACGAACCAGGGCAGCACCAAAACCGCAAGCCAGATGATGCCGGCAATCGGCTTGAGCGTCAGCAGCCAGCCGGCCGAGCGATCGACAACAATCAATGCGATCGCAGCAAGGGCGACCACCATCACGATCAGCGGTCCCTTCAGCAGCACGCCGGCGGCGAGCGCCGTCCAAAATATCGCCGCGACCGTCCAAGCACGGGCGGCATCGAGACGCTCGCGCTCGTCCCAGAGATAGGCGCGCGCCATCGCGCCCATGGCGGCAACGACGGTCATGAGCAACAGGGCATCCGTCTTGGCAATCAGCCGCTCGATGCCGAGAAGCACGCAGCTTGCCATCATCAGTCCGGCAAGCACCGCAGCGCGCCGCGACACGAAGGCGAGCGCAGCCCAATAGGTCAGTAGCACGGCGCCGATCGAGCCGATGAGCGAGGGAAGCCGATAGAGCCAGATGGTCGTGAGGGCGTGCGGAAATCCGAGCGCGCTCGCCGTTTTCACCACCGCGGCTTGCACCCAGTAAATTCCGACGGGCTTCTTGTAGCGCACCTCGTCCTGGAAACGGATATCCACGTAATCGCGGCTCTCCACCATCTGCTTGGTCGCCTGAGCGAACCGCGCCTCATCACGATCGATCGGCGGAATGCTGAAGAAGCCTGGGAGGAACCCCAAAAGCGCGACGACGAGCAGCACCATCACTGCACGCGCATGGGAATCGATCGCAAAATCGACGATCGCCTTGAGGCTCCGCAGCAAAGCCCGCTCGCGTCCCTGATTGTCGGCTGTGGCCACCATCTCCCCTGCCCGCTCGCGCGCGTCTGTTATGTGAATGCATCCCGCTTGGGCGACGACTCACCGGCTCACGCCGGCGCCAGCCGACCGAACGCCATAACTGCAGTGGCGGGTCCATTGCAACCGCATCCCGAAGCGGTCGCTCGCGCCGCGGCCTTCGGCCGCTGCCGGCGGCCTACTCGATCGTTTGATAGCCGCGGATGATCCGTTCCGATCCAAAGCCCCAGTAATTGCGCAACGTGTCAGGTCCCCACACCTTCGGCCGCTGCGGTCGGTCCTGGTGCCATGGACGCGGGTCGAAGTAGCCAAGCGCCTCGTCCTTCATCAGATCCATTTCGCAGAAGAACTCGACCCGCACCTTATCCGAGTTGCGATGATAAATCGCGATGTTGTGCCCGATGATGTGACGACCGGGCCCCCAAACCAGATGGATATTGTTTTTGGCAAGCCATTCGCAGGCTCTTTGAATTTCGGCCCAGTCCTTCACCTCGAAGGCGATGTGGTGGAGCTGCGGCACTTCATCGACCACGAAATTGACCGTGTGGTGATCGGGCCCGCAGCGCAGGAACGCGAACGTCTCATCGCGCCAATCCGAAACGCGAAAGCCCAGGACGTCGGTATAGAACTTCACGATCTCCTGCACATCGCTCACGCGATACGCCACGTGCCCGAGCTTGAGCGGCATAATTCCCCCCTGGGTCGCGTCCTCCTTGGGAAAGACGTACTCGGAGAAGATTTCGACGATCGTGTCTTTCGGATCTTTGAACACGATCGCCTCGGCGACGCCGGGAGAGATTGAGGCTCGGCGCTCGGACTTGATCCCGTGGATCGTCAATTCATGGGCAAGCTCGGCAAGATCGGTTCCCGGAGCGACCTGGAACGCAAGCCGAGAGAGCGCATTGGGTGGACCTGGCTCGAGCGCAATCGCCTCCAGCCCTTGCTTGCTGGCAAGAAAGGCTCGTTTGGCGTCACGCTCGAGCAGCGTGAGACCGATCACCTGCGTGTAGTACGCAACCTGCCGCTCCAGATCGGGCGTCGTCAGCGTGGCATGGCCGAGCCTGCGCACCTGTATCATCGGGCGGCTCCTGATCGCTCACGCGAGCCAATGCGCCCGCCCCCGTCGAGCGATAATCGTGGCGCGAACTTACGCAGTTTCGAATGGGGCGGTAAAGACGCAGGCGGACACCGTCCACCCACCCGCCTTCACTGGTCCGCTGGTCGACGCCCTTGCGGCGCTGGCCGGCAGCGACAATCTTGGGTAAAAGCCTTTCCGCGCGTCCCCGTAGCTCAGCTGGATAGCAGCAGCGGATTTCTAATCCGCAGGTCGCAGGTTCGAATCCTGCCGGGGACGCCAATTCGGTACAAAACTGGTAACGCCAAAACCAGTCGTTTTTGCGCTCGAGATGGCGACGAGCGTGCGCAGCAGCACGCTTTTCGACCCCATGATGCGAACCTCCTTCGCGTCCACCTCGACGCGCTGAGCGAGCGCGCGAAGATGATCGCGGCGGTAGCCGGCGCTCTCGCTACGCATCGGCGCTTTGCTACGAGACTTCGGTGCAGTGCAGCAGATGCCGAGTGTAGTTAAGCGAGCGCGATGTCCGGCGGCTGGCTTGCCTGCTCGTCCGGCGTAAAGTCGAGGGCCTGATCGCCCCCAAGCCCCTGTTATCGCCTTCGACACAACTTCGCGACGCTGCGGCGGCACCTGACGAACCAACCGCGGCGGCACCGGCAAGCCCGTCAACTGAAGAAACCATGTCGCAGCAGCAACTCGGCGCCCGCGGCAATGACCGCGATCAACACCAGCTTCTCGAATGTCTCAGGTGCAATTTTATCGCGCATATGTTGTCCGACGGACATGCCGAGCACGACTGGCAACATCGCAGCCGTCGAGACTGAAACGTCAAGCCAACTGAACTGGCGGCTGGCCGTCAGAAGAATTGCCAGCAAGCCGGCGGAAACGACGAGATACAGCGATGCTTCCTTTGTGAACGCCTTTCCGCGCAGTCCCTTTGCAAGCAGAAATATGAAAACAAGCGGTCCCGGCATCGCTGCGATGCCTCCCAGAATCCCGCCGAAAAATCCGAATGTGATGCCGGTTGGTAAAACCAAGCGAGACTGAAGCTGCAGTTTCGGCGCGAGCAGCGTGACGCCGCCGACACCCATAAGCACTAGGCCGGCGATAATCTTTGCAACGTTCGCATCGAGCGCCAACAGGACTCGAACTCCAAGGAAGAGGCCGGGAATCATGCCGAGAATCACCGGCATCAATTGCATGAGGCACCGTCCAGTCTTTCCGCCATCCAGCGCCTGCGGCAAGTTACTGAAGATCAAAGGTATGCTCAGTAGCATGGCCGCTGATTTGATGTCGATGAACAT
>DASQXF010000274.1:0-8656 GCA_035639895.1 Xanthobacteraceae bacterium | reverse complement strand
GGCGACCGCCGAGGCGAGGCTGAGCCCCAGGCCCGAACCCGGCTGTGAGCGGCTCTGTTCGAGCCGCACGAAACGTTCCACCGCGCGGCCGCGGTCGGCGGCGGGAATGCCGCTGCCGCTGTCAGCGACGGCAAGCAGGATACGATCCCCCTCTCCGCTTGCCGTCACCACGATTTCGGCGTCGGCGCCGTTGATTCCAGCGCCATATTTGATCGCGTTGTCCACCAGATTGGCAAGCGCCTGGCTGATCAGCTCCCGGTTACCGTGAATCGGAGCAGCTGCGGGCGCTTCGACCTTGAGATGAATACCCTTGTCGTCGGCGAGCGGCTCGTACAGCTCGCCGACCCCCCGCGCGATTTCGGCCGCATCGATGGCGGTCATGCCGTCGCGCGCCTGCCCCGATTCCGCGCGGGCAATCATCAGCAGGGCATTGAAGGTACGGATGAGGGCTTCCGACTCCTCGATCGTGCTCTCGAGCGCCGCGCGGTATTGGGATTCGTCCTCCGCGAGACGCAACGCCTCTTCGCAGCGGTTGCGCAACCTGGTCAGCGGCGTCTTGAGATCGTGAGCGATGTTGTCGGATACCTCCTTGAAGCCGTGCATTAGGGCCTCGATGCGCTCAAGCATTGCATTGAGGTTCGTTGCGAGCCGATCGAGCTCGTCGCCCGTGCCCGCGATCGGCAGCCGGCCGGCAAGATCGCCGTCCATGATCTTGCGCGTCGTCTCCGTCATCGCGTCCACGCGCTTGAGGACCCGTCGCGTCACAAAGAATCCACCGGCGACACCGAGGACGATAACGATCGCCAAGGACCAGCGGCCGGCAGCGAGCACGATGTCATACAAGCGTTCCCGCTCTTCGAGATCGCGCCCGACAAGGAGACGAAATCCGGCCGGCAATTGAAAGACGCGGACCAGGGCGTGATGCTCCACCCCGTCGGGATCATCCAAGCGCCGGTAGGCGGTTTCCGTCCAGCCGGACTGTTCCAGAATGCCGGTCGCCAGCGATCCGACATTGCCGGCCAATCCCTCTCCCGCGCGCGTGGTCACGAGATAGAGGCTCGAGCCCGGGCGCCGCGATCGCGCATCGACGACGAAAACGAGCCGGCGGATACCGCCCTGCCGATATTGCTCGGCCAACCCGGTGATCTCGGCATCGACGGTTTGCGTGATTTGCTCGGTAATCAGCCGGCGCGTGTTCCAGGCGAAATAGGCGAGCAGAAAAACGGCAAACAACGCGAATACCGTGAGGTAGACCAGCGTCAGCTTGAACGCCGTCGTGCGCAGGAGCTTGCCAAGCGCCGTCATCCGTCACCCCCGCCGTCACCCCCGCGCGAGGCAGGGAATGACGGCGTCATTTGCTGTCGCGGATCATGTACCCCGCACCGCGAACCGTATGCAGCAAAGCCTGAGAAAAGCCTTTATCAATCTTCGAGCGCAGCCGGGAGATGTGCACGTCGATGACGTTGGTTTGGGGATCGAAATGGTAATCCCACACGTTCTCGAGCAGCATCGTGCGGGTTACGACTTGGCCGGCATGCTTCATGAGATATTCGAGCAGGCGAAACTCGCGCGGCTGCAGCACGATCTCGTCGCCGGCGCGCGTTACCTGGTGCGACAACCGGTCGAGCTCGAGATCGCCGACGCGGTACACGGTTTCCTCGCGGCTGCCACGCCGACGCGCCAGCGCCTCGGTGCGAGCCAGCAACTCCGAGAACGAATAGGGCTTGGGTAGATAGTCGTCGCCCCCTGCCCGCAATCCCTTGACCCGATCATCGACCTGGCCCAGCGCCGAAAGAATGAGCGCAGGGGTCTCGATGCCTTTACTGCGCAGGGTGCCGATGATCGCCAGGCCATCGAGCTTGGGCAACATGCGATCGACAATGAGCACGTCATATTGGCCGTCGAGCGCATGGGCGAGCCCCTCTTCGCCGTCGACTGCCAAGTCGGCGACGTGCCCGACCTCGCGGAATGCCTTGACCAAGTAATCGGCGGCATCGCGGTCGTCTTCAATGATGAGGAGACGCATGACGAACCCACCGTCTCTCGGATAAGCGACGTCCTTTGCCGAAGGAACATACTGCGCTGTATTGATCATAGCGGCACTATTTGAAGCTATCCTAGCGTCGAAACCGGGAACAGACCCGTACCCAAGCTGCGAGGGGCGGCGGTCACCCGCCACCCCTCAACCAACTCCGCGCCGGCGGGGGCGACGGATGCCGGCACGAAGTCAGAGGAGATGGGGACGGGCATTTAGCCCGCCCCCCTGGTTCGAACCGCCGACGGGGGCGACGGATGCCGGCGGTGCGCCCCATTCTCGGTCAGGCCTTTTTGAGCGGCACTGCGACGAACCTGGTCCCGTCGCCTGACTTGACCCGCATGAGAATCGTGCGCTTGCCCTCCTTCTGCGCGTCTCTAAGGGCGCTGCGCACGTCGGACGAATCGGCAACCTTCTTGCCGCCGACTTCGAGGATGACGTCGCCGGTCTTGACGCCCTGGTCGGAGGCAATCCCGTTGGGATCGACATCGGTGACCACCACGCCTTCCGAACCGCTACCCGCCACTTGTCCGGCCGGCACGACCGTGAGGCCGAGCCGCGGCACATCGGTGCCCTCCGGAGCGGAGGAATCCGGCATCGCCGCTCGCGCTTCTCGCTGATTGGGCAGCTCGCCAAGCGCAATCGAGAAGGTCTTCTCCTCGCCTTTGCGCCAGACCGTCAGTTTCGCGGTCGCGCCCGGGGCCATGCTGCCGATCTGCTTGGCGAGATCTCTGGCGTCCTTCACAGCGTTGCCATTGACCGCGGTGATCACGTCACCGGCCATGATGCCGGCCTTGGCAGCGGGACCGTTCGTCTGCGGTTCGGAGACGAGCGCGCCTTGCGGCGCCTTAAGGCCGAGATTGTCGGCGATCTCGGCGGTGACGGGCTGGATCTGTACGCCGATCCAGCCGCGGGTGACCTTGCCGTTGTCCTTGAGCTGGGCGACGACCGATTTCACCGTCGGAGCAGGGATCGCAAAGGCGATGCCCACGGAGCCACCCGAGGGCGAGAAGATCGCGGTGTTGACACCGATCACGTTGCCATCGACGTCGAAGGTCGGGCCACCCGAATTGCCCTTATTGACCGGCGCATCGATCTGAACGAAATCATCATAGGGGCCAGCGCCGATATCGCGGCCACGGGCCGAGACGATGCCGGCCGTGACCGTGCCGCCGAGGCCGAATGGATTGCCGACCGCGAGCACCCAGTCGCCAACGCGTGGAGATTTCTCGGCGAGGTGGACATAGGGGAAATCACTGCGGCCTTCGACCTTGATCAGCGCGATGTCGGTGCGCGGATCGGTGCCGATCACTTTGGCCGTGTAGGTCTTGCCGTCATCGGCGGTTACCTCGACGGTGTCGGCCTTGTCGACCACGTGGTTGTTGGTCACTGCATAACCGTCGGCGGTAATGAAGAATCCGGAGCCCTGACCCGTCACCAGCCGCTCACGCGGCGCACGCCGTTCCTCGGGAGTATTGCCGTCCGGAAAGCCGAAGCGACGGAAGAAGCGCTCGATCTGCGAGTTGGGCGGGAATGGCGAATCGCCCTCGAGGCCCATCATTTTGGGACCGCCTGTCATCTTGACGCGGACCGAGATGACCGCGGGCTTCACCTTGTCCACTATGTCCGCGAATCCCATCGGGCGCTGAACGCCTTGAGCGTAGGCGATTTCTGTCAGCGCACGGTTGGCCGGCTGCGGGAGAAGTCCCGCACCGCCGAGCAGGACGGTGACGCCGAGGCCGGCCACGCCGGCGAGCAGAACAAGACGACGCGCGGAGAGGATGCGCGGTTTCGGAGCGGGAACGCTCGCAGTCATAATGGTCAACTCCATCTTTGTGCGGCGGGCGCCGAGCGGCACCCTGATTGCAACAACAAGATGGGAAGCGCCGCCTTACCGGGCGCTGTCGGTGAAATTAAAATTTGGTAAGGTCGAGCAGGTTTGAAAAATGGCGAGTTGTCAGGAACTTGTGAATGAAACGGCGAGATATCATCCCTCGCCGCTGCGCAAAATGTCCGACAGCCGGGCCGCTTCCGCCGCCGTGAGTCTCTGCTGCTCAACGTGTGCGCGATTGAGATTGGCTCGGTGGCGGCGCGCGAGCACGATTATACCGCAGACTCCGATGACAAGGATCGCCGCCGGGCCAAGCCACAAGAGCGCGGTATGCCATGAAAACCGCGGCCTCAGCAGAACGAACTCGCCGTAGCGGGCAACCAGAAAATCGATCACCTGTCGATCGCTTTCGCCCGCCTGTAAGTGTTCGCGCACGAGGATACGCAAGTCGCGCGCAAGCGGCGCCTCCGAATCGTCGATCGACTGGTTCTGACACACCATGCAGCGCAGCTCTTTCGACAGCGCCCGGGCTCGCGCTTCCAATGCAGGATCAGCAAGCACTTCGTTCGGCTCGACCGCAATCGCGGACGGCACGGCCACGAAGGTCAGCAGCATCACGACAAGACAGAGCGACTTCATCTGCATCTACTCGGCCGGTGAGAGTGCGGCCTTGCCTCGCGCCCCCCTTGGCGCGCCCACTCGCAGTCGCCGGTCCGAGAGGGACAGCGCACCACCGACCACCATCACCACCGCGCCGAGCCAGATGAGCAGCACCAGCGGCTTGTAGTAGAGCCGCACAGCCAGCGAACCGTCGGGGTTCGGGTCTCCGAGCGACAGATAGAGCTGGGAAACGCCACGCGTCATGAGCGCACTTTGGCTTGTAGCGGTGCCGCGCGAAGGAAAACTGCGCTTGGACGGCTCCATCACACCGATGAGGTCGCCGTGGCGCCGCACGGTAAAATGGGCGGCGAGGTCGCGGTAGTTCGGCCCCTGGCGCGTCGTCACGCCGTCGAATTGAAGCTCATAGCGTCGGACCGAGATGGTTTGGCCGGGCTTGAGCTCGCCGATGCGCTCCAGGCTCCACTGCGTCTCGCCGACGACGCCGAGCAGCGTGATGCCGAGCCCGAAATGCGCAAAGGCGGCGCCCCAGGCCGAGCGCGGCAGGCCTCTTGCACGCGCAAAGGCAGTTGCGAACGGCACCTTAAGCAGGCCGGTACGTTCCACAATGTCGATCAAGGCGCCTGCCATGACGTAGAAGGCAAGTCCGACGGCAAACGGCACCAGGATCGGACCCCCGCCTTCCATGGCGAAAACCACCGCCATCGTGATCACCGCAATTCCGGCGGCGCCGACAAGACGCTGGGCAACGCCGAGCAGGTCGCCGCGCTTCCATGCGAGCAGCGGACCAAACGGCACGGCGATGAGGAGCGGAACGAACAGCGGGGCGAACGTAGCGTTGAAGAACGGCGCGCCAACCGAAATTTTTTCCCCCGTGAGCGCCTCCAGCGCGAGTGGATAGAGCGTACCGATGAAGACGGTCGCACAGGCACTGACCAGGAAAAGGTTATTGAGCACCAGCGCGCCCTCGCGCGAAACCGGTGCGAACAGGCCACCCTGTTTGAGTAGAGGCGCGCGCAGCGCGAACAGCGCAAGGCTGCCGCCGATGAACAGCACCAGGATCGCCAAGATAAAGACGCCGCGCGTTGGATCAGTGGCAAAGGCGTGCACTGACGTGAGCACGCCCGAGCGCACGAGGAAGGTGCCGATCAGCGACAACGAGAAGGCCAAGATCGCGAGCAGGATGGTCCATACTTTGAGTGCATCGCGTTTCTCCATCACCAGCGCAGAGTGAAGAAGCGCGGTGGCGGCGAGCCAGGGCATGAACGAGGCATTCTCCACCGGATCCCAGAACCACCAGCCGCCCCAGCCGAGCGTGTAGTAGGCCCAATAGGAACCCATGGCGATGCCGAGCGTCAGGAACATCCAGGCGAGGAGCGTCCACGGTCGTACCCAGCGCGCCCAGGCGGCATCGATGCGACCGTCGATCAGCGCGGCGATCGCGAAAGAGAACGAGATCGAGAGACCGACATAGCCGAGATACAGCAGCGGCGGATGGATGGCGAGGCCCGGATCCTGCAAGATGGGATTGAGATCGCGGCCCTCCAACGGCGCGTTGGCAATGCGTAGGAACGGATTCGACGTGAGCAGAATGAAGAGAATGAATGCAACCGCGATCGAGGACTGCACTGCGAGCACGTTGGCCTTCAACCGCGCCGGCAGATTGGCGCCGAACAGTGCGACCAGCGCACCGAACACGCTGAGAATGAACACCCATAACAGCATCGAGCCTTCGTGGTTGCCCCATAGACCGCTGAGCTTGTAGACGAGCGGCTTGGCCGAATGGGAGTTCTCGAAGACGTTGACGACGGAAAAATCCGATCGCACATAGCAGGTCATCAGCGCGGCAAAAGCGATCGCCACGAAGCAGAATTGTCCCACCGCGGTCGGACCCGCGACGGCCATCAGCACGGGATCGTCCTTGCGCGCTCCAATCATCGGGACGCACGCCTGGACGAGCGCCAGGGCCAGCGCGAGCACGAGGGCATAGTGGCCCAATTCGGCGATCATCATCTGCCCCTTCGATCATCCCGCGTGCGGACGCGTGGGATGCATCATTGCATCCTTCCCCCCGGAGTGGCGCCGAGCTTCTTTTCGTAATCCTCTTTCCAATGACCCTGCTTTTTCAATGCGTCGGCAACGTCCTTCGGCATGTAAGTCTCGTCGTGCTTGGCGAGTACGCTGTCGGCGCGAAAGGTGCCGGCCGAATCGAGAGTGCCTTCGGCGACCACGCCTTGCCCTTCCCGGAATAGGTCAGGCAACAACCCCTGGTAAGCGACCGGGACGGTACGCTTCCCATCGGTCACCTCGAAGCGGACCGCAAGTCCCTCGCCGCGCGAAACGCTGCCCTCCTTCACCAGGCCGCCGATGCGCATGCGCGTTCCTGGTTTCACCTGCTTCTCCACAATTTCGGTCGGCGAATTGAAGAACACGACGGAATCTTTGAGCGCGCTGAGCACGAGCGCCACTGCGAGCGCGAGCACACCGAGCGCGGCGCCGATAAGCGAGAAGCGTCGTTGCCGGCGCGTCACTGTGCGCTCCCCTTAGCCTTCAAGACCAAGTCCCTTGAGAAGGTCATCAAGCCGTCGCAGCTTGATCGCATCGCCGGCGAGCGCACGCCGCGCATCGACGACGGCGGCACGCGCCTTCTCCGGTTGGCCGAGCACGAGGTAGGAGCGAACGAGCCGCAGCCAACCCTCGACGTCGGCGCCATCGCGATGCAGCCGCTCGGAGAGCCGCTCGACCATGCCTTCGATCATCGCTTTGCGTTGCTCGGGGGCAAGCCGCGAGGCCGCCGTGACCTGTTCATCGCTCGGGTCGTTACGCGGACCACCCGCCGCGCGGCCGCCCGCGGCGGCGCGATCGACGCGTGCGAGCGCGCCTCGCAGCATATCGATCCAAGGCGCATCGGGCGGCGCGGCCTCGAGCAGCGCGCGCCAAGTCGCGGCGGCCCGGCTGTAGTCACCGTCCTGCTCGGCGGCAAGGCCGAGGAAGTACTTCGCGTCGGCGCGGTCCGCATCGAGCGCGATCGCGCGTTCGAATGCTGCCTTCGCCTCCGCCGTTACCACTCCGTTCGCGGCGAACACCAGCGCCTCGCCCAGCGCCGCTTCGCGCTCGCCGGTGGCGCCATTGAGCCGCAGTGCATTGCGCCGCGCTTTGACCGCATCATCGAGACGTCCGAGCCGCAAATAAACCGGAGCGATGACTTCCCAGCCGCGCCCGTCCTCAGGATGGTGCGAAAGATGGTCCTCTACCTTCGCGATCAACGTATCGATCGACGTATCGCTGCGCGAAGCGGCGAGGCGCGGCGCAAGTGGCTGATCCGGCAGTGACGGAGAGCCGAGGGCAAGATAAAACGCTGCTGCGCCGAACGGCAACACGACCAGCGCCACAACAGCGACCGCCCGCCGCCGCCATGTCGCAGACGACACACTGCTCGGCGGCCCCGTTTGCGCATCGGCCGCAGCGATGAGCCGGCGCGATACTTCGACCCGCGCGCCCGCGGCCTCACGCTCGCCGATCAAGCCCGCTGCACGGTCGCGTTCGATCTCCGCAAGCTGGTCGCGATAGACCGCAACGTCGCTGCCGGATCGCAATTCGTTTCCCCGGCGCGCCAGCGGCCAGAGCACGGCCCAAGCGGCCGCGGCCGTCATTAATATGAGCCCGAACCACAGGGTCATAACCGATCCATCGGATCGAATTTAAAGAGCGCCGCGGCTTGCGGCGAAAAGCGGAGTGCCGATGACCTTGGCCCGTCCAGCGCGGTTACATCACGACGAACGGTCCCCCTGCAACGGCCAAAGACCATCACGGGCGCGACATGGGGAAGCGGGGAACTTGTAAATTTGTTATAACCGGCAATAGCGTAGGGCAATGATCAGGCCCTGCAGCACGGCCGCGAAGCCTGCGCCCGACGCCGATCAATCGCTTGTGGTGTGCGCATGCAGCGCGACTCGATCTCGCGCCGTTGCCAGGATTCCTTCGTCCCTAAACGGGAGTGCGAATCAGCCCACCGCCGTCCAGGTGCCGTCCGGGTTGCGGCAAGCGTTACCGCGCGCGACCTGCGGCTGCCCGTTGATATAGATCGTGTGAGTATACGGTCGGCACTGCAGGCCGTTGGACTGATAGGCGGGACCGGGAACCACCGATCCATAACGGCCTGAATCGGGATT
>DASQXF010000273.1:0-5861 GCA_035639895.1 Xanthobacteraceae bacterium | reverse complement strand
GCTGCACGGATTCCGGAGGCAATGCCGGAGACGGAAGCGCGGACCCGGGAGCCAAAAATCGCCACGGTGGAGCGCCGGGAGGCGTGCGTCCCGCGTCATGGGACGCAAGGCGCCTCGCTAGGCGCCTGGACATGCCGCGTCATGGCGTGTCCCACGGGTGCTCCGCCGAGCACCCGAACGTCTCTCGGCGCTCCGCCCACCCCTCACCGGGAGTGAGTGAAGCAAAGAGGCAAAGCCCGGACGCAGCAATGCGGGCGCGGGAACGAGGTGGGCTGTTTGACAAGTGAAGAATGCCGCAAGCGATGGCCGTCCTCATCCTGAGGAGCGTGCGCGCGAGAAACTTTCAGCGAACTCGAACGCGCGTGCGCGCGTCTCGAAGGATGAGGACGGGAGAGAATATGCGCCCTCATGCTTCGAGACGCATCGCAGCGCGCTTCGGCGATGGCAGCGCCTACGCTCCCGCCGCGCTGCGATGCTCCTCAGCATGAGGGCCAGAAGGCGCTGCGCCTTTTGGGCAAAGAAGCCACCCGTCGGCCACCTCGTGAAGAACCAACCTGCACGTGTAGCCGAATGCGGTCCCATTGTTTCGGATTGTTCTTAACAATGAAAAATACCAACTCAGACGTGTGAGCACGTGCAACGTCCTGCGGCCGCAGACGGCGCCCTCGATGCAAGTCCGGCGCCGGCGCAGCAAGCAAGACCGCTACTGTTTGGGAATGCCGGCGCGCTCGATCACCGCCGCCCATTTGCCGATATCGGCGGTGAGCCGGGCCTTGAGCTCCTCGGGCGTGCTGGCCTTGGCTTCGATCCCGAAGTCGGCGTAGCGCTGCTTCACCTCGGGCGTGGCCACGATCTCGCGAATGTTCTTGTTCAGGACATCGATGATTTCCGTCGGCGTGCCGCGCGGAGCGAACACGCCGTTCCACGACACCACTTCATATCCCTGAACGCCCGCCTGAGCGACCGTGGGCACGCCGGTCAAGAACGGCGAGCGTTCCTTGCCGGTCGTGGCCACTGCGCGGATCTTGTTGTCCTGCAAGGTCGACTTCATGGCGGCGTAGAAATCGACCATGAGCTGCACGTCGTTGCGCAGGAGCGCGACGATGACATCGGGCGTGCCGCGGTACGGGATGATCTGCACGTTGAGCCCGGCCGACGCCCTGAACAGTTCGGCCGCGAGGTTCTGCGTGCTGCCCACATTGATGGTGGCAACGTTGAGCGTGCCGGGTTGTGCACGCGCGCTCTTGATGAAGTCCTCCAGCGTTTTGAATTCGGACTCCACGTTGGTGGCAAAGACCACATCGAACGCGCCGATGGTGGAGATCGTCGCAAATTCGTTGACCGGATCGAACGGCAGGGCCTTGTAGATGGCGGCGCTGATCGCGGTGCCGTTGGTGACGAGGCCGATCGTATAGCCGTCGGGCGGCTGCGAAAGCACCGCACGCGCCGCCGCGATCCCGCCCGGTCCGGGTTGGTTTTCCACGACAAAGCGTTGCCCGAGCTTGTCGCCGAGTTTCTCCGCCGCAAGGCGCGTGGTTATGTCGGCGAGGCCGGCAGCCGCAAAAGGCACGACGACGCGCACGGGCCGGTTGGGATAGTTTTGCTGCGCGTGCGCAAAACTCGGGACCAACCCGACGGCTGCCGCTGCAGCGGGGAGCATCGTCGAAAACTGCCGTCGCGTGATGCGGTGCTCGGTCATTTGTCCTTCCTGTTCGAGTGCGCCGGACGCGCCGATCGCTGGATCAAGCACGGCCGCGCAGTTCATGCAACAGCGGTGCTGCGGCGCCTTTGCCGCAGACACTCACACCTTCTCCTCGATGACGCTGGCACGCACGTCGTCCTCGATCAGCCGCCAGATATGATCCACGTAACGCACGAATTCAGCCGTGCGCTTGATCGCCAGCGCGCGCGGACGCGGCAGCTCGATCGCGACATTTTCCCGCAGCCGGCCCGGCCGGCGCGCGAACACAAGCACGCGGTCGGCAAGAAATACCGCTTCGTCGATCTGGTGAGTGACGAACAAGACGGTTTTGCGCCCGGCTTCCCAGATGCGCATCAACTCCGTCTGCATGATTTCGCGGGTCTGCGCGTCGAGGGAGGAGAACGGCTCGTCCATCAGGAGGATTTCCGGATCGATGGCCAGCGCGCGAGCGAGATTGACGCGCTGGCGCATGCCGCCTGACAGCTGGCGTGGATGGTAGTCCTCGAAGCCCTCGAGCCCGACGAGCTTCAGAAGCTCCATGGTGCGCTGTCGTTCCGCCGGGCCGACTTGGCCCGCGACTTCGCGCCCGATGATCGCGTTCGCGAACACGGTGCGCCAGGGCAAGAGATTGTCGGTCTGGAACACGAAGCCGCGATCGAGGCCCGGTCCACTGACGGGGCGGCTGTCGAGCTTGACCTCGCCGGCGCTGGCCGGTTCGAGACCCGCAACGATGCGCAGGAACGTCGTCTTGCCGCAGCCGGACGGACCGACCAGCGCGATGAACTCGCCGCGCTCCACCACGAGATTGATGTCTTGCAGGGCCCGCAATTCGCCGAACGATTTGCCGAGATGGGAGATTTGCAGCTTCGGCGCCACCTGGCTCTAATCCTTGGTCCAAGGCACGAGCCGGTTCTCGAGCCACCCGAACCCGGCAGTCAGCGCGATTCCCGCCGCTGCCAGCACAACCACGCCGGCAAAGAGCTCCGGCATATTGAAGGCGTCCGCCGACTGCGCGATCAGGCGGCCGAGTCCGGCGCGCGAGCCGAACAGCTCCGCCACCACGACGCCGATCAAGCCGCGTCCGATGCCGAGCTTGAGCCCGGCGAGAATGAAGGGCACGGCCGAGGGCAGCGACACCTTGAAGAAAATCTGGCGCGGGGTTGCGCCGAACGAGCGCAACATTTCGATCAGCCGCTCGCTCGTCGTGCGCAGACCGGCCTCGGTGTTGATGGTCACCGGAAACAGCACCAGGAAGATGACCACGAGCACCTTCGACCAGATGCCGATGCCGAGCCAGAGAATGAACAAAGGGGCGAGCGCGATCGTCGGCGTGGCATAGAGCCCTGAAATCCAGGGCTGCAGCACCCGCTTCATGGTGGCGCTTTCGGCCATGGCAAATCCGATGGCCACGCCCAATACGCTCGCAATCGCGTAACCCAACGCAAACTCGATGGCGCTGATCGACATGTGCTGCCACAGCTCGCCGCTTCTCGCGAGCGCCGCAATCGCCATGAAGATCTGCGACGGCGCGGCCAGGAAGAGCGCGTTGGCGACGAGAAATCGGCTCACCAGCTCCCACAGCAGGAGCCCGCCTAGGATCGAGAGAATGCCGGCGACGTAAAGGCGCGGCAGCGCAACACGGATGCTCCGGCGCGCCTGCACACGCTGCTGCGCCACGCCTTCGACGCCGCTCATGGACAAGCTAGTCCGTCAGCTGGGTCACGCCCGGCAGTACGAAGCGTTCGACCTCGGTCGAGCCCTCGATGTCACCGAGCTCTTTGAGCGCCTTGAGCAGCGCGCCCATCTTGGTTCGCGACACCCTGCCCGTTTTCTCAAAGAACGCGTTCTTGTGGAGGAAGTCGTAGGAACGCGCGACGTCGTCCTCCTTGAGCTTGCTCGCATCCACCATGATCTTGATCGCCTGCGCCCGGTTCTGCGGGTCGGAGAACCAGGCCAAGCTCTTGTTGTGGACGGAAAGCACCTTCGCAAGCGTGCCCTTGTGGGAACTGGCCCAGGACCGACCGACCACGGCGCCGGCGAAAGGCAATTCCGGCGCGTAGTCGATGGTGAGGCCGAGATTGGTGAAGCCCGCGGACTCCGCGTAGAAATTGAAAGGTGGCAGCAGAATCGCGGCATCGACGGCCCCGCCTTGCAAGGCCGAGAAGCGGGCCGAAGTCGCACCTGCAAACACGGTGTCGTAATCCCCGCGCTTGAGTCCATTCGGGCCTGCCATGCGCTCGAGATAGATACGCGTGATATCCTTCGGGCCGCCGATGGAGATGGTCTTGCCCTTCAGATCCGCCCACTTCTTGATCGCCGGTTTTGCCAACACCGCATAGGGCGGAGCCTGCATTTCGATCCGTACGATGGCGATCGGCGAGCCCTTGTCGATGGCGCGCATGGGATCGGCAAGTCCGGTGGAGAGCGCGACATCGAGGGAGCCGGCCGTGAGTTGCTGCGACAGTGCCGCGCTCGACTGGATGAATACAAGGTCGGGCTTGAGATCCTCAGCAGCGTAGTAGCCCTGGGTGAGCCCGATATAGATCGGCCAATGGGTCGAGGACACGGCGCCCACCATGCCCACGACAACGGTTTCCGCCCTCGCCGTCGGCGACACAACGATCGTCGCGCCCGCAAGCAGCGCCGCGAACGTGTTCCTCAGGGATCGAGCCATGAACATGCTTACTCCATCATTGCTTGGCGGTCTGCGCGCGATAGTGTCGCGCGATCTCCGCGCCGGTCGCCTTCCACACCCGCGCGTGATTGCAGATGTAACCGAGTGCGGCGTCGAAGGCATCGATGCGATGCGGCACGCCGGTGAGATAGGGATGTAGGGCAATTGCCATGACGCGGCCCGACTCCGCACCCTCGCGATAGAGCACATCGAACTGCCGGCAAATCATGTCGTGGAATTCGTCGGCGGTGCGGTGAAAGCGTTCGAACACCGGCTTGTCGTTGATCTCGTGGCTGTAAGGCACGGAGGTGAGCTGTTGCCCGCCGTCGAGGCTCATGACGTAAGGCTGGTCGTCGTTGGTCCAGTCGCAGACATATTCGCAGCCTTCCCCCGCGAGCAGATCGAGCGTGTCCCAGGTCTCCTGCAAGCCCGAGCCCAGCCAGCCGACCGGCCGCGTCCCGGTGGCATCGGCGATGGTCGCCAGCGCGCGGCGAATGATCGCCTTTTCCTCGCCCGGCGGCGCTTCGTTGAGGCGGCGCGTATTGCTCTCGCAATGACCCATCCATTCCCAGCCGCGCTTTCGGCCTTCTTCGATGATCTCGGGATGATAGGCGCACAGATCGCTGTTGAGCGCGACGGTGGCACGCATTCCGTGCCGGTCGAGCACCTGCATGAGGCGGAACACGCCCACTCGGTTGCCGTAGTCGCGCGACGACCACGACGGGATGTCGGGGACCGGCGTGCCGGGACCGCCCGAGCCGGCGGGCACCTTCTCCATGAGCGAAAAGAACTCGATATTGGGGATCACCCAAAGCGCCACATGCGCGTCCTGTGGCCACGTCAGGCGCGGCCGCCGGATAATGGGCGAATAGGGAAACGGACCATACGGGGCGGGCTTCATCTTGCGCCTTCGGCAATCGGCTGACTGCGCCTTCCGGCTCAGCTCGCCTTTTTGATGGCGAGGCCGTCGAGGTGGGCGATCACCTCGTCGACGTGCATCACGTCGGCGTATTTGTGATGCATGTCGAACAGGTTGACCTTGTGCGAGAGAATGCTGCGGTCGAAGCAGCATTCCTCGACCAGCACGACATGAAACCCGAAGGAATAGGCGTCGACCGCGGTCGCGCGCACGCAGCCGGAGGTGCTCTCGCCGCATATGATGAGCGTTTGCACGCCGAGCTGGGTGAGGTGCGCGACGAGCGGTGTGCCGAAGAACACGCTGGCGCGTTGCTTGGTGATGACGACGTCCTGCGGTTGCGGCTTGAACTCCGGCCGGATGGCGTAATCGGCCTGTTCGACCGGCGGCTTGACGCGCTTGGTCGCCGTCACCAGCCCGGGGCGACTTTCCGCGCGCGTATCGCCGGTCGAATAGAAGATCGGAAGCCCGGCACGGCGCGCCGCAGCCAGCAATCGCTTGGTTGGCTCGATCGCGGCAAACGCATATTCGCCGCAGCTGTTCGGATGAGTATTGGCGAGCTCGGCGGG
>DASQXF010000272.1:0-4165 GCA_035639895.1 Xanthobacteraceae bacterium | reverse complement strand
CGGGTATGCCCATTTCCTCAAAGGTCGGCACCTCCGGCGCCGCGAACCAGCGCGCCTTGGCCATCACGACATAGGGCTTGATCTGGCCGTTGCGTGCCCACGGCAAGGAGTTGCCCGCAAAGTCGCACATGAAGTCGACTTGACCGGCGACCAGGTCTTGCATCGCCGGCCCGCCGCCGCGATATGGCACGAACTGGAACTTGGTGCCGGTCGCGTTCTGGATGTAGATGCCGCACATGTGCGAGCCGCTGCCGACGCCGACCGTTGCGGCAGTGGCCTTGGGATTGGCCTTGAGCCAGACGATGAACTCCTTGAGGTCGCGCGGGGTAAGGTCCTTCCTCGCCACCACCCAGAGCGGCGAATTGGCCACGAAGGCCACCGGCTCCAGATCTTTCAACAAGTCGAATTGCAGCGGAATCATCGCGCCGCTGCCGACATGGCTCGCCCAATTGCCGAAACTCAACGTGTAGCCGTCGGGCACGGCGCGCGCCACTCGCGTCGTGCCGATGCTGCCGCTGGCGCCGCCGACATTTTCGACCACGATCGGTTGACCGAGCGTGGTCTTCATGTGCTCGGCCAAGACGCGCGCCAACGTAGTGGTGGCGCCGCCCGCCGGGAACGGCACGATCATGGTAACCGGCCGCGACGGATAGGCTTGTGCCGTAGCGACGCGCGACGCTGCTGGCACAGCGATAGCACCCGCCGCTAGTTGTGAAAGTTGTCTGCGGGTCAGTTTCATCGCGGTCACTTCCTCTCGCGCCGCTTCATTTGATTACCTCGTCGGCGCGGGCGAGCAGCGTTGCGGGCATTAGGCCGAGCATCCTTGCGGCTTGCAGGTTGATGACAAGCTTCTTTGATTGCAGCACCGCTAAATCGGCCGGCTTTGGCGCCCTCGAGGATGCGACCCGCGTAGACGCCGACCTGGCAATCCGTCTCCGCGAGGGCTGTCCCGCAACCAATCAGTCCGCCAGCCTCGGCATATTCAAACCAAAATCATCGACTTGCCTGCATCAGCGCAGCAGCGGCCCGTCCGCCTTCTTCCAGGCGTCGATGCCGCCCTGGATGTGACACGCCGATGCGACGCCCGCGTCCTGCGCCGCCTGCACCGCCATGGCCGAGCGCTCCCCGAACGCGCAGTAGAAGACGATGCGCTTGCCGGTCGCGCGGGCGAGTTCGTTGAGCATGCCGCCGGGACGGACATTGGCCGCAAGATCGGGGTAGGGGGCGTGTAGCGAGCCCGCAATGATCCCGTGCTTCTCGCGTTCGCTGCGTTCCCGCAAATCGACGAGCACGACGTCCGGCCGGTCCTTGAGCGAGAGAGCCTCGGCGGCGCTCACCGCCCATCCGCGCCGCGCAATGTTGTCCTGGACAAGTCCCACGCGCATATTCGCCGGCACCGCCACGTCCATCATCTTCGGGTTGGGAAGATTGAGGCTGTTCATCAGGTCGACGTATTGGTCGATCGATTTCACCTGCAGCCGCGGATTGAACGCCTTCTCCTCGCCGATCGTCGAGACCGTTTCGCCCTTGTAGTCGTGGGCGGGGAAGATCATGGTCTCGTCGGGCAAGCGTAAGAGCTTGTTGAAGATCGAATCGTATTGCGCGCGCGGGTCGCCATTCTGGAAATCGGTGCGGCCGGTGCCGCGGATGAGCAGCGTGTCGCCGGTGAACACACGGTCGCGCATCAGGAAGCTGTAAGAGTCGTCGGTGTGGCCCGGCGTGTAGAGCACGTCCAGCGCCACGCCTTCGATGGTGAGCTTGTCGCCCTCCGAGAGCCGCATCGAGACCACGTCGACCTTGCTGCGTTCACCCATCACGGTGATGCAATGGGTGCGGTCGCGCAGCGCGCCCAATCCGGTGATGTGATCGGCATGCAGATGCGTGTCGACCGCTTTCACCAGCTTGAGGTCGAGCTCGCCGATGAGTTGGATGTAACGGTCGACCTTCTCCAGCACCGGATCGACGATGAGCGCCTCGCCGCCGCGGCGACTGGCAAGGAGATAGGTGTAGGTGCTCGAGACATTGTCGAAGAGTTGGCGGAAGATCATCGCTGTGGCTCGCCAATTTGGGGACTGCGAATCCCGTTGGCCCGCTGCGCGCAGTATAAATCTTCTATGGCCAGAGCGGAATGAGATCAGGCTGCGTCGTCATGTCCGCGCAGGGCGCGTCGGAAGACGCGCGTGAACGCGCTTTTGCCCGCATCCACGTCTTTCTGCAAAGAAAATCAAAGACGTGGATGGCCGGAACAAGTCCGGCCATGACGCAGCGGTGTGTTGGCTTAAAGCATGTTCGTTTGTCCTCGACGCAGTTTAGCGCTGCGTACTCGGTGTATTCCCTCCCCCGCTTGCGGGGGAGGGATAGGGAGGGGGCATGCAACAAGATCGAGGAGAGATGCAAAAACATTCATGTGCGCATGCTCAGCCTCTCCCCAGCAAGCGGGGGAGGGAGCAGACCGAGTCGCCGTTTGCGCCGCAGCGAGATGGTTTCAAGCCTTGGGTTCGACCGGAAGATCCTGGCGTGCTCCCCATTCCGACCATGAACCGTCGTAGAGCGCTCGGGGTTGCTTGCCGAGCGCGTCGAGCGCCAGCCACAGCGTTGCGGCGGAGACCCCCGAACCACAGCTGGTGATGATCGGCTTATCGACATCGACGCCGCCGGTGGCAAATGCCCGCTTCAGTGTGTCCGGCGCCGCCAGTCTCCCGTTCGCGATGACCGAGGTGGAGGGGACATTGAAGGCGCCTGGCATGTGACCGGAGCGCAGCCCCGGCCGCGGTTCCGGCGCTTGTCCGCGAAAGCGCTCGGCGGAGCGCGCATCCACCACCTGGGCCGAGCCACTCGCCAAGGCGGTGCGCACGGTGGCGAGGGACGCGACGAGGTCGTCGTCTTTGCGCGCCTTGAAGGTGCGCGGCGCGCGCGGCACCGGGCCCGAGTCGAGCGCTCGCCCTTCGGCTTTCCATTTCGGCAAGCCGCCATCGAGGATGAACACGTTCTCCGCGCCGAAGAGGCGAAACGTCCACCACACGCGTGGCGCAGAAAACAGGCCGGCGCCGTCGTAGACGATGACGGTGTCCGTGTCGGCAATCCCCAGTGCGCCGACGTCACGGGCAAATTGGCCGGCGTCGGGGAGCATGTGCGGCAGGGGATTGGAATGGTCCGCAATCGCGTCGATGTCGAAGCGCACCGCGCCGGGAATGTGGCCGGCAAGATATTCAGCCCCAGCGTCGCGCTGCATGGCCGGCAGGTAGAAGGAGCCGTCGACCACCACGATATCGGGCGCGCCGAGGCGTGCGGCAAGCCAATCGGTGCTTACGAGCCAACGCGAATGTTCATCCGGCATGAATGATCGCCCGACTAGATGCGCCGCCCGGCGGCGAGCAGCGAGTTAGAAGCGTGTTCCATTCGTCTTGACACACAACAGCGCCACGCACTCGGTCTGCTCCCCTCCCCACCCGAACTCGGGCCTGCCCAAGTTCGGGCACTCTTGGACTGGCCAAAATCGGGTAAACCCGACTTCGGCTGGGGAGGGGTTGGGGGTGGGGGTCATTGTTGTGAGGTAAGACTCGTACATTACCGCACGACCCCACCCCGCTCGCTTCGCTCGCGACCCTCCCCCACAAGGGCAGGGCTATCGCATGTGAGCCGCTATGCGGTTGCGCGCCGGGTCCCGGGTCTCGTTCCGCTCGCGCAAAGCGCTCGCTGCACTCGCCCGGGACACGAGAATGGCGTGTCCCGGACGAGCGAGCGCCAGCGAGCGAAGATCCGGGACCCAGGAGCCACATGACTGCGGGCGCATAATTGCCACATGCGATAGCCCTGGGGAGGGTAAAGACCGAGTTTGCCGCTGGCGCTGCTTCCATCTCAACGGTATCTGCTCTAGGCAAACGCAAGGCGCACCCGGCGGTTCTGCCGCCCTTTCTTTTCGATCTGGGTTACGCGTACGTCGCCGATCTCGTTCGTCCGATGCACGTGCGTCCCGCCGCAGGGCTGCAGGTCGTAGCCGACGATCTCGATGAGCCGCACGCGCCCGGTGCCCATGGGCGGCTTGACCGACATGGTCTTGACCAAGCCGGGCGCGGCTTCGAGTTCCGCATCGGTGATCCAGCGCGAGCGCACCTCGGCGCCGGTCGCGATCATGTCGGCGAGCTTCTTGGTGATTTCGTCCTTG
>DASQXF010000271.1:0-5605 GCA_035639895.1 Xanthobacteraceae bacterium | reverse complement strand
GACGGCGGAGGAGCGGCGATTGCGCCACGTGGCGTGTCTCCTCGCCGACATCGGCTGGCGGGCGCATCCCGACTACCGCGGCGAGCAATCGCTCAATATCATCGCCAATGCCGCCTTCGTCGCCGTCGATCATCCCGGCCGCACCTTCATTGCGCTCGCCGTGTTCTTCCGCCATGTCGGTCTTGTCGACGAGGAGCTCTCGCCCAGGCTGCGCGAACTCGCCTCGACGCGCCTGCTCGATCGTGCCCGCGTGCTTGGCGCGGCGCTGCGGGTGGCCTATCTCGTCTCTGCCTCGACGACTGGCGTGCTGCCGAGAACGCCGATGGTGGTCGAGCGCGGTCGATTGACGCTGCACTTGGACAACGGCTTGAAGGCGCTCGCCGGGGAGCGCGTATTCGTGCGGCTGCGCCAGCTCGCACGGCTCATCGGCCGCGAGCCGGTGATGGGGACCGCGTGATACGCAGCCGCAATGGCGCGCGGCTCATTCTGAGTCGCGGTTTTCATGTCCTGTGGTCACCGCGAGCGGCACCCCGCGACGCTCGCCTCGTAGGGACCTCGAGTTCGACGGACGTCGCGGCGATGTGCGAAGGAATGGGGCCATGGGGCTCTCCCAGCGCGGTAGACCCATCGCTCTCGCCGCACCGACTGGGAGAGGGATCAGTTGCGCTCCAGCGCCACGACCCGGCCTTTCTCGATCGCAAGCGAGAGCCGACCCTGCTTGAGCGCAAGCGCCTTGTTGCCGAATAACTCGCGCCGCCAGCCGGAGAGCGCGGGGACATCGGCATCGTCATCCGCGGCAATACGATCGAGATCGTCGACGGTTGCGATCACCTTCGCGGCGACCCCGTGCCGCTCCGCGGTCATGCGCAGCAATACCTTGAGCAGTTCCACCGTTGCCTGCCCATTGAGCGCCGGCCTGGGGCGCTCGAGCCGCGGCAATGTCTTCGGATCGCGCGCGAGCCCGCGCCGGACCGCCTCGACGATCGCCTCGCCCCATTTCGACCGCTCGAATCCTCTGGGCAGCGAGCGCAGCGCCGCAAGCCGCTCGATGCTGGTGGGTGCCTGTATCGCGATATCGCCGATGACGTCGTCCTTGAGCACCCGCCCGCGCGGCACGTCGCGCTCCTGTGCCTCGCGCTCACGCCACGCGGCGACTTCGATCAGCACGGCAAGTTCCTTGGGCTTGCGCACTCGCGTCTTGAGGCGTTCCCAGGCATGCTCGGGCTCGAAACGATAGGTTCCAGGCGAGGTGAGCAGCTTCATCTCTTCGCGCATCCACTCAGCGCGTCCGCGCTTCTCCAGATCGGCGGAGAGCTTGAGGTAGACGTCGCGCAGGTGGGTGACGTCGGAGATCGCATACGTGAGCTGCGACTCGCTCAGCGGCCGACGCGTCCAGTCGGTGAAGCGATGCGACTTGTCGAGAGTGTCGCCGGTGACGCGCTGCACCAGCTGGTCGTAAGAGATGGAATCGCCATAGCCCAGCACCATCGCGGCAACCTGAGTGTCGATGATGGGCGAGGGAATGATGCCGGCTTCGTGCCAGCAGATTTCAATGTCCTGGCGGGCGGCGTGAAACACCTTGATGACGTTCTCGTTCGCCATCAGGGCGAAGAAGGGAGCGAAATCGATTTCCGCGGCGAGCGCGTCGATCACCACCGCCTCTTCGCGGCTCGCCATCTGCGCCACGCAGAGCCGAGGATAGTAGGTGCTTTCGCGCAAGAATTCGGTATCGACCGTGACGAAGGGGTGTCGCCCCATCCGTGCGCAGGCGTCCGCGAGTTTTTTGGTCGTCGTGATCGGCTGCATGGGGGCTAAATAGCGCAGACCGTTCGTTTTGTCAGGGGCAGAGGCAAGGCCCCAGCGGACGGAATCGACGTTGTCCACTCCACAGTGCAGATTGCAGCGCCGGCTCACACCCTCCGCAGGTCCGAGCAAGCGTGCGCCTTACCTCGCGCCGCGCACGCGCGGCATGTGGATGAATTCCCAAGGCGAGGGCATTTGCGGGACCGGCACTTCGATCAGGGTCGGTCCGTCCCGGTGCTTGAACGCGCGCTTGAGCGCCGCCCGCAGCTGTTGCGGGCTGTGGGCACGTTCGGCCTCGGCGCCGAAGCTCTGCGCATAGTGCACGAAATCGGGATTGGTTAGATCGCTCGCGATCACGCGGTTACCGAACTCCTCTTCTTGTATGCGCCGCACATTGCCGAACGCGCCATCGTTGAACACGATGACGGTCAGCGGAATGCGATGGTGGACCGCGGTGGCGAGCTCGTTGGACGTGAACAGAAAGCCGCCGTCGCCTGCAATAGACAGCACGGGAACATCGGGGCGCGCGTGCTGCGCGCCGAGCGCGGTGGCGTAGCCCCAACCCAGGTTGTCCTGATAGCCGGGCGAAAGGAAGGTCCTCGGCCGATAGACCGGAAACAGGAGCCGGGCGGCAAAGCCGATCTGGGTGACCTCGTCGACGAAGATGCCGTCCTCGGGAAGCTCCGCGCGAATCGCCTCGAGAAAGGCGATCTGCGGGGCAAGCTTTTCGAGTCGTCGCCGCATCTTGGCCTGCCGCTCCTCCATTTCGGCGCGGCGCGAGGGCCGGCGGTGGGCGGAGAGCGCATCGATCAGATGACGCAAAATCGGCTTGGCGTCGCCGATCAGTGCCACCGCGGGCCGGACGAACCGTTCCGGCTCATCGGGATCGGCATCAATGCGGATGACCGCAAGCTCCGCATCGATGCCCCAATGCGCGTAGCCATAAAACAGGCGCGTGCCGATCCCGAGCACCACATCGGCTTCGCCCCAGAGCTCGCGGCCGAGTGGCAGCGTCACGCTCAGCGGATCGCGGCTGTCGAGCACGCCACGGCCGCGCCGATAGGCGAGCACTGGCGCTTGCAAAAGCCGCGACAGATCGGCGACTTCGGCCGCCGCATCTTGCGCGCCGCCGCCGACAACGATCAACGGCCGTTTGGCGTCGGCCAGGCGCTTGGCGGCATTGCCAATCTCCTCCTCGTCGATCGGCGCCTCCGGCGGGGGGAGAACCGGCGCGGCTGCAGGCACAGGGCCGCTGCGGCCCCAAACGTCGATCGCGCATTCCAGTACCGCCGGACCGGGACGGCCCATGCGCATCGCGCACAAGGCGCGCGCGACGAGCGGCGTCGCCTGCGTCGGCGCGTGAATGCGCGCGGAGAAATCGACGAGGCGGGCGATGATGCCGGCCTGGTCGCGAATCTCGTGCAGGTGGCCGAGGCCGCGGCCGATCGCCGATTGCGGGATTTGCCCGATCAGCGCGAGCACGGGCGCGTTCATTCCGTAGGCGGTGAGCAACGCAGCAGCGGAGTTGAGCAAGCCGGGTCCGGGCACCACGGAATAGACCTGCGGCTTGCCTGTCGCGAGCGCCGCGCCGAGCGCCAAATAGGCTGCGCCTTGCTCGTGCCGCGTGTGGACGGTGCGGATGCGCGCTGCAGCCTGAAACAGCGCGTCGAACAAGGGATCGTTGTGCACACCCGGCAGCGCGTAGATCGTGTCGATGCCGTGCGCGATGAGCGCGCCCACCGTCGCTTCCGCAGTCGTGATGCGCACGGCTGCATCGGGTGACTTGGGCGGCTTCACCTTGCTCATGCTGTCTGAACTTGTGCAGATCGATGCCGCGCTGTCGAGGCCGGCTCGCTCGAATCTGCCAGGACTGTGAGTCCCCCGTTTGCATTGCTACGGACGCAGCCCGACCCGCGCGGAGCGCACGGGCCGGCTTCAACCGCCGACGCCATCGCAACCCGTCCGTTCTTGACAAGCGAGCCGGCGCATGTGCCTTTCCGCGCGGCATTGAGGGGATTGAGCGGCCGCCATGCATCGTTATCGCAGCCATACCTGCGGCGTCCTACGCGCAGAGGACATCGGCAAGGAGGTGCGCCTTTCCGGCTGGTGCCACCGCATTCGCGACCACGGCGGCGTATTGTTCATCGATCTGCGCGACCATTACGGCATCGCCCAAGTGGTGGCCGATCCCGACTCGCCGGCTTTCAAGACGGCCGAGACGCTGCGCTCGGAATGGGTGGTGCGAATCGACGGCAAGGTGCGCCGGCGGCCCGCCGGCACCGAGAATCCGGAACTGCCGACCGGCGCCGTCGAGGTCTATATCAACGACATCGAGGTGCTGGGCCCGGCCGGTGAGCTGCCGATGCCGGTCTTCGGCGACCAGGAATACCCGGAAGACATCCGGCTGAAGTACCGCTTCCTCGATCTGCGCCGCGAGCGGCTGCACCGAAACATCATGATGCGCGGCGCGGTGATCGAATCCATCCGGCGGCGAATGAAGGAGCAAGGCTTCTTCGAGTTCCAGACGCCGATCCTGACCGCATCCTCGCCCGAGGGTGCGCGCGACTATCTCGTGCCGTCGCGGTTGCATCCGGGCAAGTTTTACGCGTTGCCGCAGGCGCCGCAGCAATTCAAGCAGCTGATCATGATCGCGGGTTTCGACCGCTACTTTCAGATCGCGCCGTGCTTTCGCGACGAGGATGCGCGCGCCGACCGTTCTCCCGGCGAGTTTTATCAACTCGATCTGGAAATGAGCTTCGTCACTCAACAGGACGTCTTCGAGGCGGTCGAGCCGGTGATGCGCGGCGTGTTCGAGGAGTTTTGCGGCGGAAAGCCGGTGACGCAGAAGTTTCCGCAGATTCCCTATCAAGAGGCGCTGCTCAAATACGGATCGGATAAGCCGGATCTGCGCAACCCGCTGGTCATTGCCGACGTCACCGACGAGTTCAACGACGCGACTGTTACATTCAACGCCTTCAAGAACGTCATCAAGGCGGGCGGTGTCGTCCGAGCGATTCCGGCACCCGGCTCGGCGAGTCAGCCGCGCTCTTGGTTCGACAAGCTCAACGAGTGGGCGCGCTCCGACATGGGCGCAGCCGGGCTCGGATATATCGTATGGGAGGGCGAGGACGGCAAAGGCCCGATCGCCAAATTGGTGCCGGCGGAGGTTCAGCAAAGGCTCCGCGCCAAGACGGGCGTGGGGCCGGGCGATTGCGTGTTCTTCGCCGCCGATAAACCGGCAGGCGCCAGCAAACTTGCAGGAGCCGCACGCAGCAAGATCGGCGAGGAGCTCGGGCTGATTGACAAGGACCGCTTCGAATTCTGCTGGATCGTCGATTTCCCAATGTATGAGTGGAACGAGGAGGAGAAGAAAATCGACTTCTCCCACAACCCGTTCTCCATGCCGAACATGGCTCCCGAAGAGTTCCTCGCTCTCGACCCCACCGACCGCGAAAGGATCTTGTCCATCAAGGCGATCCAATACGATATCGTCTGTAATGGCGTCGAGCTGTCGTCGGGCGCGATCCGCAATCATCGCCCCGACATTATGCGCAAGGCGTTTGCCATCGCCGGATACGGCGAGAATACTCTCGAGCAGAAATTCGGCGGCATGCTGCGCGCACTTTCGCTCGGCGCACCGCCGCATGGCGGCATCGCACCAGGCATCGACCGCATCGTGATGCTGCTGTGTGGGGAAGAGAACCTGCGCGAGGTCGTGCTTTTTCCCATGAACCAGCGCGCCGAAGATTTGATGATGGGTGCGCCGTCCGAGGTCGCGCCGAGGCAGCTGCGCGAGCTACAC
>DASQXF010000270.1:0-10417 GCA_035639895.1 Xanthobacteraceae bacterium | reverse complement strand
GGTCTTGAATGCGTCGTCTATATGGGGGTGGTCGACGTCGAACGGCAGAAGGCAAACGTGCTGCGCATGAAGGCGCTAGGCGCCGAGGTGCGCCCGGTCGAATCGGGATCGAAAACGCTCAAGGACGCGATGAACGAAGCGCTGCGCGACTGGGTCACGAATGTCGCAAACACGTTCTACTGCATCGGCACGGTCGCTGGGCCGCACCCCTATCCGATGATGGTGCGCGACTTCCAATCGATCATCGGAGACGAAACGCGCGCGCAGATGCTCGAAGCGGAAGGACGTTCGCCCGACTCGCTCATTGCCTGTATTGGCGGGGGCTCGAATGCGATGGGACTGTTTCATCCGTTTCTCGACGAGCCTCACATCGAAATTTATGGTGTGGAAGCGGCGGGCCATGGGCTCTCGACGGGTCTGCATGCGGCGTCGATCGCCGGTGGTCGGCCTGGGGTCCTGCACGGCAACCGCACCTATCTGCTGATGGACGACGACGGGCAAATCAACGAGGCACACTCGATCTCCGCCGGTCTCGATTATCCCGGGATCGGCCCCGAGCACGCTTGGCTCAACGATGTGAAGCGCGTCACGTACCTTTCCGCGACCGACGAGGAGGCGGTGGCTGCATTCGAGCTCTGCTCGCGGCTCGAAGGCATCATCCCCGCGCTCGAGCCGGCGCACGCGCTGGCGCGGGTCATGGATCTGGCGCCGCAAAAACCGAAAGATCATCTGATGGTGGTCAACCTGTCCGGTCGCGGCGACAAGGACTTGGCGAGCGTGGCGGCCTACCTGGAACGCCGCGGCGTATGAGGCGCCAAGGCGGCGGGAGTGGCCTGTGATCAGCAGGCAGAAGATCGTCGGCTGGATTTTGATCGTCGTATCCGTCGCCTACATCGCCTATTTCCTGCGTGTGCGGCTGTTCACGCCCGGTCCCATTCTGGAGAAGAAGGAATGGGTGCAATTCATCGGCTCGATCGTGATACTGATGCTGGGCACCATCAACGTCCGTATGGCCGCGATGCGGGAGCGGCGGCGTAAAGGGTTGTCCGATTGAGCGTCCAGTGAAGTCGTACCCATGAGCACGCGCATCGACCGTCGCTTCGCGGAGCTGAAGGAACAAGATCGTGCCGCGTTGGTCACGTTCCTCACTGCCGGCGACCCCGATCCCGAGACCTCGCTTGCCATTCTGTGCGCCATTCCGGCGGCCGGCGCCGATGTGGTCGAGCTCGGCATGCCCTTTACCGATCCGATGGCCGATGGACCGGCAATCCAGATGTCCTCCCAGCGTGCGCTCAAGTCCGGGCAGACGCTGAAGAAGACGCTCGACATGGTGCGTACCTTTCGTCAGGGCGACGATGCTACGCCGCTCGTCCTCATGGGCTATTACAATCCGATCTACATCTACGGTGTCGATCGCTTTCTCCGCGATGCCAAGTCCGCCGGCGTCGACGGCCTTATCGTGGTCGACCTGCCGCCCGAGGAAGATGCCGAGCTGTGCCTCCCGGCGCTCAAGGCCGGCCTGAACTTTATCCGGCTGGCGACGCCCACGACGGACGACAAACGCCTGCCGGCCGTACTCGCGAACACGTCGGGCTTCGTCTATTACGTATCCATCACCGGCATCACCGGCACCGCCACGCCCGATCCGGGAAAGGTTGCCGCGGCCGTCGCGCGCATCAAGCGCCACACGAGCTTGCCCGTGGCGGTCGGCTTCGGCGTGCGCACCGCCGAGCAAGCCTCGATGATCGCGTCGGGGGCCGACGGCGTCGTCGTCGGCTCGGCGCTCGTGAACGCACTTAAAGGAAGCCTCGACGGAGACGACAAGGCGACGGCGAAAACGGTGACCGTCGTGGTCAATCTGGTCGCCGAACTTGCGCGCGGCGTACGCGGTGGGCGACGGCTGGCGGGGGAATAGCGCGCAAGAACCGAGATGCTCGCAGCGACCGCGGACACTAGATTAGTGACATCATGACGGCCCAGAGTTTTGCGCTGTTCGACACAAATATCGGCCGATGCGGCATCGCATGGAGCGCACGCGGCATTGCGGGGGTGCAGCTGCCGGAGGCGAGCGAGGCGAAAACCCGCGCGCGTCTAACGCGGCGATATCCGCACGCGCGGGAAGCGCCGCCGCCGGCGGACGTGTGCCGTGCGATCGACGCCATCACTTCGCTCTTACGCGGGGAGCCGCGCGATCTTTCCGCCGTTGCGCTCGATATGGAGGGCATTCCCGAGTTCGATCGCGGGGTCTACGAGGCTGCGCGCGGCATTGCCGCAGGTGCTACAGTCTCCTATGGCGAGCTCGCCGCACGAGTAGGTGAACGCGGCTTGGCGCGCGAGGTCGGTCAAGCGCTCGGACGTAATCCGTTCCCGATCATCGTCCCGTGCCATCGCATACTGGCCACCGGCGGCAAGGCGGGAGGCTTCTCCGCCAATGGCGGAGTTGCCACCAAGCTCCGCCTGCTCACGATCGAACGCGCCCGCACGAGCGATGCGCCGACCCTTTTCGACGACGACGGCGCATTCGGTTTCGCCATCAAACCGAAGGCGCGCAGGCGCCGCTGAGCGGGCGGCAGCGCGAAAGCCCTGCCGGATTTTTCCTTGGGTTGCCAGGGCTGTACAGGCGATCCATATATGCGGGCGGGCGAGAGGACCGCGTCATGAACTGGATCTCCAACGTCGTCCGGCCGAAAATTCGCAATTATTTCGCACGTCGCGATACGCCGGAAAATCTCTGGATCAAATGCCCGGAGACCGGCCAGCTCGTCTTCTACAAGGACGTCGAGGCGAACCAATTCGTCATCCCTGGCTCCAACTACCACATGCGCATGGGGGCGATGATGCGGCTCAAGTCGATCTTCGACAACGAGACGTGGTTCGACATTGCGATCCCGGCGGTGCCGCTCGATCCGCTGAAGTTTCGCGACGAATTGCGTTACGCCGACCGCCTCAAGGATGCGCGGGCCAAAACTGGCACCAACGATGCCATCAAACTCGGTTTCGGCAAGCTCGAGGGCTTGCCGGTGGTGATCGGGGTGCAGGATTTCGACTTCATGGGCGGCTCGCTCGGCATGGCGTCGGGCGAGGCGGTGATCAAGGGACTGGAGACCGCGGTCGACAAAGGCACGCCGTTCATCATGTTCGCCGCTTCCGGTGGCGCGCGCATGCAGGAGGGAATTTTTTCGCTGATGCAGCTGCCTCGCACCACGCTTGCCGTGCAGATGCTGCGCGAGGCGAGGCGGCCTTACATTGTCGTGCTCACTAACCCGACCACGGGCGGCGTCACGGCATCCTATGCGATGCTCGGTGATGTCCACATTGCGGAACCGGGTGCGCTCATCGGTTTTGCCGGGCCGCGCGTGATCGAGCAAACCATCCGCGAGAAGCTGCCCGACGGCTTTCAACGGGCCGAATATCTCAAGGACCATGGCATGGTGGACATGGTCGTCCACCGACACAATCTGCGGCCGACGCTGGCAAATCTGTGCCGTCTGTTGACCAAGGCGCGACCGAAGCCGCCGGCCGACAAATTGCCTCTTCCGAGCGCGGGGTGAGGCCTCACATCCCTTCCAGCTCTCGCGCGGCCTGCGAGGCGACGCTATTCGACATCTCGCCTGCAATGAACGAAGCAATGACCTCCATCGAGTCCATCGTCGCGCGGCTCACGGCATTGCATCCCAAACGCATCGATCTTTCGCTCGATCGCATGTGGCGCATTCTCGCGGCCCTCGGCCATCCGGAGCGACAGCTGCCGCCGACGATCCATGTCGGCGGCACGAACGGCAAGGGCTCGACCATTGCCTTCATGCGCGCCATCCTGGAGGCGGCGGGGCTGCGTGTGCACGTCTATACCTCTCCGCATCTCGTGCGTTTCAACGAGCGCTTTCGGCTCGGCGCGAAGGGCGACGGGCGCCTCGTTTCGGACGACGCGCTCGCCGACGCGCTCGGTGAATGCGAGCGCGTCAATGCGGGAGCGCCCATCACCGTGTTCGAGATCACGACGGCGGCGGCGCTCCTGCTTTTCGCACGCAATCGCGCGGACGTGCTGCTGCTCGAAGTGGGAATGGGGGGGCGGCTCGACGCGACCAACGTCGTCGACCGCCCACTCGTCACGGCAATTACGCCGGTGTCGTTCGATCATGCCGAGCACCTCGGAGAGACGCTGGGCAAGATCGCGGCGGAGAAGGCCGGCATCTTCAAGCCACGCGTGCCGGCGATCGTGGCAGCGCAGCCGCGTGAGGCGTTGGCGGCAATCGAGCGAGAGGCGGCGCGCGTTAAGGCTCCGATCAAGGTCGCTGGCGAGGACTGGACTGCAACCGAGGAGCGCGGGCGGCTCGTCTATCAGGACGACGCCGGCTTGCTCGACCTTCCCGCGCCAAAGCTCTATGGCCGCCATCAATTCGAGAATGCTGGCGTCGCGATCGCGGCGTTGCGTGCGACCGCGGAGCTGGAGATTCCGCCCAGCGCGTTCGAGCTCGGCATTGCCAAAGTCGATTGGCCGGCGCGCATGCAGCGTCTCCCGCAAGGTCGGCTGGCGGCGCTTTGTCCTCCGGGAAGCGAGCTCTGGCTGGACGGCAGCCATAATGCGGACGGCGGGCGCGCGGTCGCGAATGCGCTTGCCGATCTCGAGGAGCGGGTTTCGCGCCCGCTGGTGCTCGTGGTCGGCATGCTCTCGACCAAGGATCGCGAGAGCTATTTGAAAAACTTCTGCGGCCTTGCCCGCCGCATCGTGGCGGTACCGATTCCCAGTCAGGAGAAAAGCTTCCCCGCCGGCGCGATCGCCGAGGCCGCGCGCGGGGTCGGCATTCCGGCGCAAAGCGCCGATGGCGTCGAGCCGGCGCTCGCCGCGATCGGCCGCTTCGGCCTTGAGCCTCCGCCACGTATTCTGATTGCCGGCTCGCTCTATCTCGCCGGCGCGGTGCTCAGCGCCAACGGCACGCCGCCGGTGTAGCGGATCTCATCCGGCGATGAGGACATGCGCCCTAAGATGCACATGCCCGGCACACGTGCGCCGGGCATGACTATAAGGGCGTGGAATGCCGGGGCGTCACACTGCCGTGGTGATCCACTGTTCCAGCTTCTGCTTCGGCGCGGCGCCGATCTGGCGCGAGGCCATCTGGCCGCTCTTGAAGATCATCAGCGTCGGGATCGACTGGATGCCGTACTTGGCCGCCGTTTGTGGGTTCTCGTCGACGTTGAGCTTGACGATCTTCACCTTGCCGTTGAGCGTGCCGGCGATCTCCTCGAGTGCCGGTGCGATCATGCGACAGGGGCCGCACCACTCGGCCCAAAAATCCACCACGACCGGCTCGGTCGCCTTCAACACCTCGGATTCAAAAGTGGCGTCCGAAACCTTGCCAACGGCCATGGGACATACCTCGTTTGTTCGGCGATAGTACTGCAGATGAGAGATCGAACCTAGGAACGCGCTCGGCAGGCGTCAAGGCGGCCTCAAGCTGACGTGATGGCCGCAAGCGCAGCATCCAGGTTCGCATCCGGAACCTCCATGAGATCAGGTACGTCGGTCCACACCAGGGCGGCGCGAATTCGCTTATCGGGATAAAGCTGTCCGAGCACGGCGCGATAGAGCGCGAGCTGGTCGATGTAAGCCGGCGGTATGTCGGAGAGGCGAGAGGGCGCGGGTCGATTGGTCTTGTAGTCGGCAATCAAGACGGAATCGCCGGTTATGGCGAGCCGATCGACCTGACCGGATACGGCAAGCGTGCCGCCCTTCAGACGTCCAACGATTGGGACCTCGGCGCGACTTCCTGGCAAAAACAGCGGCGCGAAGCGCGCATCATCGAGCAGCCGCCGGATTTCTTCGACCATGCGCTCGCGCTCCTCGGCGGAAAAGCCAGCGGGCGATCGGGCAAGGTAACGCCGAGCGGCTTCGGCGCGGCTCACCTGCGGAATGTCGGGCAGCGACTGCAGCAGGCGGTGCACCAGCACGCCCCTCGCCAATGCCTTCTCGCGCTCGACGCCGCTGCCAGAAGCCCAATCGCGTCCCCGCGCCGTCTCGTCATAAGCGGCCGCCGGCGAGAGGACACGAACAGGCGGCGGCTCCGGCCTCGCCTCGTGCTCGAGCCAGGACGGCCGCCCCTCGGTCAGTATCACCACAGCGGGAGCAGTGAAGGGTGCGTCAGCAGCAACCGGCGCCTTGCGATAGCGCCACAGCTTGCCGTCGCCGTCGTCGGCCGGCTCCTCGATCGAGGCGGGCGGCTTGAGCGCCGCGAACACCAAGTTCCACCAGCAGCCCTCGGGCCGAGCGCGCTCGCCCTCGGCGCCGCAAACGACGAGCCGATCGATGGCGCGCGTCATCGCGACGTACAGCAGGCGCCGATATTCGTCCTCGGCCTCATGTCGCGCGCGCTCGCGCGCCGCACTCACCGGCGCGGTGTCAGTCGCTTTCGCGGCGGCCCAGACGAGGCAGTTCGGCGAATGCGGCGTGGCGGGCGGAACCGACAGGAGACGCGGCTGGCGCTGCGGCGGTCCGGCCGGCGGGGTCATGGTGTCGGCGAGAACGACGATCGGCGCTTCCAGACCCTTGGCGCCGTGCACCGTCATCACCCGCACCTCGTCGCGCGTGATCTCCATGTCGCGCTTCACGTCGGTTTGGGCCGCGCGCAGCCAGGCAAGAAAACCCTGGAGCGACGGCGTCTCGCGCCGCTCATAGTCGAGCGCGAGATTGAGGAATTCGTCGAGCGCGTCGTCCGCCTCGTGACCTAGTCGGGCGAGAAAGCGCTTGCGACCGCCTGCGGCCCCAAGTACGCGCGCATAGAACGTGAACGGCAGTTGCTGCGCCCACAGGGTAAAGCGCTCGAGCGTGGCGACCGCCTGCGCAAAGCGCGGGTTTGCGTGCGCCTTCGTTCGCAAAGCCGCGCGCAAGGAGCTTTTGCGGTTCCAGGCGATCTCGAACAGATCCTCATCGTCCAAGCCGAACAGAGGACTCTTGAGCACCGTCGCGAGCGCAAGATCGTCATCGGGCAGCAAGAGCGCGTCCGCGAGCACCATCAGATCCATCACCGCGATGTGCTCCGTCAGCACCAGCCGGTCGGCGCCGGCGACCGGGACCTGTAAGTCCTTCATCGCGCGGATGATTGCCTCGAACAGCGGGCCGCGCTGGCGCACCAGCACGAGTACGTCGCCTGCGCGCGCACCCTGTTTCATCCAGTATTTGACATTCCTTGCGATCTTGGCGGCGAGCCGCACCTGTGGGCTTGTTTCGGTGAGTTGGTCGAACGGTGCATCCCAGGCTTCCATCTCACGTTTGCTAGCAGGTCTGATCGTCTCCCAAATCTCCACCAGCCCCGGTGCCGCATCGGGCAGCGGTTCGTGAATCGTTTTCACCGCGTCGGCGGAGAGCCCCGCAAACGCCTCGGGCCGCCCGAAGACCTCATCGACCGCAGCGAGCACATTCGGCCCGGAGCGGAACGAATGGCGGAAGCGCAAATGGCGAAACTCGTGTTCGGCGGGCCTGGCCAGCGCGTGAAACTTCCGATGCATGGTCTCGAATTCGCGTGGGGCCGCACCTTGGAAGGAAAAGATCGATTGTTTCTCGTCGCCGACCGCGAAGATCGTCCGCTTGACCGACCGGGCGCCGGCGCCAGCAAAAAATTCAGCGCTGAGGCGCCGGATAATCTCCCATTGATTCGGGCTGGTGTCCTGTGCCTCGTCGATGAGCACATGATCGATACCCTGATCGAGTTTGTAGTGCACCCATGCCGCGCGCTCTTCCCCGAGCAGCGCTAGCGCCTTTTCGATCAGATCGTCGTAATCGAGCTGGCCGCGCCGGTCTTTCGCCGCCTGGTAACGGGAGAGCACGGCATCGGCGATGGTGATGAGCGCCGCCGTGCGGTCGCGGCAAGCGATCGCGTTGCGGCGCTCCACCAGTGCAAGCATGCGCTTACGCTCGCCGCAGAGACGTTCGGCAAGCTGCGGGTTGCCGATCTCGATCGATCGGGTGAGGAGTTGCTGGCGCGGTTCGAGCTTGCCGGTGAGAAACACCTGCAGATACTTTGCGGCGCGCTCGGGCCCGGCCGCTGCGAACGCAGCGTGGAGCCGCTGGGCCTGCTCCTGATCGCTCTTGCTCCCCTGCGCAAGGACCGCGGCAGCCGCGGGCCACTGCGATGCTGGAAAGAGGGGGCCGTCCGTCATCTCGCTTTCGACCTGCTCGATCGTATCGTCGGCGTCCACGCCGAGCGTGCCGCAAAGCGCGGCGACAGCCGCGTCGATGCTGCCGCCGTGGTCGATCCAGAGGCGCACGGCATCGCGCTTGCGGATCGCTTCGCCAACCACGTCTTTGAAGGTCTGGTCGGAGGCGGTGGCGATGGCCGTTGCGAGCGCGCGGCCGAGCGCGCCGTCCGGGGCCAAGGCTGCATCGAGCAGCACGCCCAGGCTGATCTCGTTGAGCAGCTGCGCCTGCGCTGCCTCGTCCAGTACGGTGAAGCGGGCGGCGACATTGGCTTCGAACGGAAAATGATGCAGCAGCCGCGTGCAGAAGGCGTGGATGGTCTGCACCTTGAGTCCACCCGGCGTCTCCAATGTCATGGCGAACAGCCGCCGCGCCAGCGTCCGTCGCGCCGCATCTGCTCGAACATCCGAGATTCGGCTGATGGCCGCATCCAGTTCGAGGTCGTCGAGTGTGGTCCAGCGGCGCAGCTCGTCGAACACGCGGTTGGCCATATTGGCGGCGGCAGCCTTGGTGAAAGTAATGCAAAGGATTTTCGCTGGGGCGACGCCCTCGAGCAGAAGCCGGATCACACGCTGCGCCAGCACGTGGGTCTTGCCCGAACCGGCGTTCGCTGCGACCCAGGCTGAGACCGCGGGATCCGACGCCTCGACTTGCAGACGCCGCAGCTCGTTGGGAATGACGCGCCTAGGGCGGTCGGCAGTGCGCATCAAACTCATTCCCCGCCCTCCGCCTCATCCGGCCCCGCTACGGACCATTCCTTCACCCGAGCGAGGTGGTCATAGGTGCCGTAGCGGTTCTTCCACATCGAGAGCACCAGCGGCAGATAGGGCTGCTGCTCGTCCTCGAACCGTTCGGCGACGGCTTTGAGTTTCTCCAGCGCGCGCTCGGCATGGAAGTTCGCGTCGCCCTCCTTGAAATCTATCGGTACATCGGTGCCTGCGGGATCGCCGCCCCTCAGCGAGACATAGACCAGCTCATCGATGGAGACGCCGGCAGGCACGTCGCGAAACCCGCCGCGGCGAAGAATCGCGGCCTCGAGCGTGAGCTGCGGCGACACGCCGATGCGTACCTGCTTTTCGCTCGGCACCTGTCCCGTCTTGTAATCGAGAATGGCATAGCCGCCTCCGGCGAGCCGCTCGATGCGGTCGGCGCGGGCGTGCAATGTGAACACGCGCTCGTCGAGGCGGATGTCGATCTTGCCTTGAGCTTCCGCCGCCAGCGAGGCGAGCTCGGAGCGCCGCATCGTCTCCCAGCCGGCGAACCAGCCCGCGATTCGCCGGAAGCGCGGCCACCAGAACGCGCGCGCTTCTGGATAATCTTCCAGCGATGCGAAATGCTTGAGGCCGATCTCGATGAGGGCGGCGGCCGGATCGGCAGGCAGCGCGTGCGCGAAGGCCTTGGTAAACTCGCTCAGCGCGGCGTGAATGAGGATGCCGCGATCGGCCGCGCCCGGCGGCAGATCGACGGCGTCGAGCTCGCGCAGCTTGAGGATATGCTTCGCGTAAATTGTGTAGGGATCGCGTAGCCAGTTCTCGATATCGGTCACCGACAGTGCGGTCGGCCGGGCGGCGCGCGGCGGCCTCGGTGCGGGTTTTTCGACCCGCTTGACCTGGGCGGGACGATCGAGCGCGCGCGCCCAGGCGACATATTTCGCTCCGCTGCTACACGCTGCATTCCAGCGCTGTTCGCCCGCGACCGCCGCCAAGCGCTGGACGAATCGCGAGATGACGGTCGGCGCGCCGGCCGATTTGGTCGGATAGGCAAGGATCACCTCGGGTGCGCCGAGCGTCTGCGCGAAGTCGTGCGCGGAGAGCGAAATGCGCCGCTCCGGCAGATCGAGCCCGAGGACGTGACGCATGGGTCGGCTGAGCCATGGATCGGCGGCGATGTCCGGCGGCCATGTGCCCTCCACCAGTCCGCCGAGCACGACCCGATCGATGCTTTGCAGCCGCGCTTCGAGCAGGCCGTAGATGTGCAGCCGCACCCCCGGCAAGCCGGGACGCCGCACCGCCCGGTCGGTAATCGCTGTGCGAAACAGGTCGGCATAATCTTTGGCCTGCACGGTGAAATCGGCATCGCCCGCGCTGAGCGCGATGTCCTCGAAGGCGCGCTCGAGCGCTGCACCGTCATTGCCTTGGAAGGCTGCGGGCGCGCCGGTCTCGTCCGCGCTCAGTGCCGCGATGACGCCGCGGTGCAGCGCGGCGATCTTGACGAATGAGCCACCGGCGA
>DASQXF010000269.1:0-25465 GCA_035639895.1 Xanthobacteraceae bacterium | reverse complement strand
TCCGGCCCGACGCTCGGCAGCCGACCACGCCGCCGCGGCTGGCGCGCTGCCGCAATGGACAACCGCCGAGATCGAGGAAGCGTTCCGCCGCTTCAAGGCCGCTCGCCCGGAGCCTAAGGGCGAACTCGAGCACATCAATCCGTTCACGCTGCTGGTTGCGGTGGTGCTCTCGGCGCAGGCGACCGACGCCGGCGTCAACAAGGCAACGCCGCCCTTGTTCGCGGCTGCCGACACGCCGGAAAAAATGGCCGCCCTTGGCGAACAGCGGGTGCAGGGGCTGATCAAAACGATTGGTCTCTTCCGTACCAAAGCAAAAAATCTCGTCGCGCTATCCAAGAAGATCGTGCAGGAGCATGGCGGCGAGGTGCCGCGCACGCGCGAAGCGCTCGAGGCGTTGCCCGGCGTCGGCCGCAAGACGGCCAATGTGGTGCTCAACGTCGCCTTCGGTGAGTCGACCATTGCAGTCGACACTCACATCTTTCGCGTCGGCAACCGCACCGGCCTGGCAACCGGCAAAACGCCGTTCGAGGTTGAGACCAAGCTCGACCGCGTCGTGCCGGCGACATACAAACGCCATGCCCATCACTGGCTCATCTTGCATGGGCGCTACGTTTGCCTGGCCCGTCGACCGCTCTGCGAGAAATGTCTGATCGCCGATTTGTGCAAGTGGCCCGGGAAAATAGCCGCCAATCAGATTTCATCGCGGCATTAAGGATCGATCTGTCGGGCTCCGCCTTGCTCGCACCACGATCGAGGCCCAGTAGAATTCAACCTTAATTCGGAGGAAACCGCGGGTATGTATTTGCCGTGGGGAAAAATTGCCATCGGCGTCCTGATCGCCGTCGTTTCGCTCGCCGGTGCACTCTGGGCGTTCAATTGGTTTTGGCCGGGCTCAAGGAACCAGCGGCCGGCGCTGGTCGAAGTGCCGCCGCTGAAGCCGATCGTTCGCAGCTCGATCGTCGTGACCCCCGCAGCAATTGCACTCTCCGCGATCCATGCTGCACTGGAGAGCGCGGCGCCGCGCAATCTCGAGGGCAAACGCGAGAACCCGCTGCCGCAAATGCTCTCCAACGCCGAGCTCGACTGGACTATTGCGCGCGGCGCACTGGCCGTCACCGGCCGGCCAGATGCTCTGGTGATCTCGACGGCCCTGTCCGGAACGTTCCACGCAACCGGGCAAGTCTCGGGCGACGCAGGGAATCTCGCTGGTGCGATCGGAGGTCTGCTGGGTGGCCGCTTTGGACAAGAGCTGCAGAACCTGCAGGGAAAGACGCTGGATCAACGTGCGGACATCCGCGGCAACGTCACGCTTACGGCGCGCCCGACCCTGTTACCCGCGTGGCGGGTGGAACCCAATCTCACCTCGCAGGTCGCGCTCGCCGACGCCTCACTGGCGATTATGGGCGCGAGGCTGAGCGTATCGAACGAGCTCAAGCCGTTCATCGATCGTGCGGTCAATGAACAGATGGCTGCGCTACAGGCGCGCCTGCGTGACGATCCCTTCCTTGAGCTTGCGGCCCGACGCGAGTGGAGCAAGATGTGCCGCTCAATCTCGCTCGGCGCCGAGGCGGCTGGCATTCCCAATCTATGGTTGGAGCTTCGCCCGACGCGAGCCTTCGCCGCCCAGCCGCGCATTGACAGCGCTGCCCTCACGCTGACCATCGGAGTCGAGGCGCAGACGCGGATCGTGCCCACCGAGACCAAGCCTGATTGCCCTTTTCCGGCGCAACTGGAGCTCGTTCCGCAGATCGAGCAGGGCCGCGTCAATATCGCGGTGCCGATCGATATCCCGTTCACCGAGGTGAATCGGCTGCTTGAAGCGCGACTCAAGGGAAAGAGCTTTCCCGAGGACAGGAGCAGCGCCTTCACCGCCACTATCCAGGGCGTCAGTTTGGCGGCATCGGGTGACCGGTTGCTGCTCTCGCTGCGTGTAAAAGCCAATGAAAACAAGAGCTGGTTCGGTCTGGGCGCCGAGGCGACGGTCTACGTATGGGGTCGGCCGGTGCTCGATGGTGCGCATCAGATGTTACGCCTCACGGACATTGCGCTCGACGTCGAATCGCAAGCCGCCTTCGGCTTGCTGGGCGCGGCGGCGCGAGCCGCGGTGCCATATCTCGAACAGGCGTTGGCGGAAAACGCGGTTGTCGATCTAGTGCCGCTCGCGACGAATGCTCGCAAAAGCATCGATGCCGCAATCTCTGATTTTCGCAAGAGCGCCGACGGCGTTCGCGTCGATCCCGCGGTCACTGATCTGCGTCTCGTCGGCATCGAGTTCGACGCTAAAACCTTGCGTGTCGTTGCGGAAATCGACGGCACGGTACGGGTCGCTGTGACGAAGCTCGGCGGATAAAACCCTTCCTGGCCGCGGGAGGACGGCGCCCGTCCATCTTGAACTAGATGCGGCTTTGGGCGTTCGCTATGCGGTAATAAACGTGCACCATGAGAGCCATCGCGAATAAGGGCGTGGCCAGATTGACGATGGGAATCGATACGAATGCCGCAATCAAGATGCCGGCGAGAAAGACCGTGTTCTGGTGGTCCCGACGCAGTCGTTTGGCTTGGGCGACCGGCTGATGCCGCATGGCGGCCAGCTCGAAATATTCGCGGCCGAGCAAATAGGCGCTGGCCAGAAAAAGAATGATCACGCCGGCACCGGCGAACAGTAGGAACGGCACTGCGATGAGGTAGACCAAGACCGCGAGCAAAGCCGTCTTCATTCCTTCGACGAGCGCGAGCGACAGCGGCACCGGCCTGCCGACGGGCTCGGCGGGGTAGTGGACGCGTTCCACTTCGAGCGCGATGTCGTCGACGAAGAAGCTGCCGACCAGCGCCGTGACGGCCGGCATCAAGAACACCGAGCCGATGACGATTCCAATTCCGGCGGCAATGGACAGGACCCAGATGAGGATTGAGATCGGCGCGGGGGCGTTGACGCCGAATATTGTCTCGGCCCAATGCGCACCGGCGCTCGCAAGCCATACCAGCAGCCGATGAAGCATGATGGCCAGAAGCACGATGATGGCGAGCGCGAGGCCCGCGGATTTCAGCAGCACCGAGCGGAACGGCGGCGAGAACATCTGAACGAGCGCTTTGATGCCCGCATCGATCATCGTTCCCATCCTCTTTCTTCCGCTGCGCGAGTGCGGCAGGGCGAGCCAAGAACCGCGCGGTCCATAGGAGCGCCGCTTGAATGCGGCATCGCTATCGCGATACCCCAAGCGCGACGACGATGAAGAATATTTTAGACGTGCGGGGCACACGTTCCATGATAGTAACGCGCAATACGTAGGCGCGCCCATGCGACGTTTGACCCGCCGATCGTTCCTTGCATCCTCCGCCGTGGCGGTGGCGGCCAGGCCCGCGTTTGGAGCGCCGCGCCCTGCGCCCGTGCCGGAGGTGCCGCGCTCCGGCTGGGTCGATGCCGTCGTCGTGGGCGCCGGCGCGGCCGGCATTGCGGCCGGGCGGCGACTTGCCGCGGCGGGTAAACGATTTGTGGTGCTCGAGGCTGCCGACGAGGTCGGCGGGCGCTGCATCACCGATACCAAGACATTCGGGGTGCCCTACGATCGAGGCGCCCATTGGATCTTTGCCGCCGATATCAATCCATTGGGGAAACTGGCCATGCAGGTCGGGCTCGACGTCTATCCGGCGCCGCCCGGCCAGCGCATGCGCATCGGACGGCGCTACGCTCGCGAAGGCGAGATGGAGGATTTTCTCGCCAGCCTCGTGCGCGCCAACACCGCCATTGCCGATGTCGCGCGCAAGAGCGACGTCGCCTGCACCCAGGCGCTGCCCAAGGAGCTTGGCGATTGGCGCACGACGATCGAATTCGTGCTCGGTCCTTATGGCTGCAGCAAGGACCTCTCGGAAGTATCGACCGCCGATCTGTCGCACTCGGGCGAGCGCGACAACAACGCGTTCTGCCGCCAGGGCTTCGGTACGCTGCTGGCGAGGCTCGCAGCTCCCCTTCCCCTTCTTCTATCGACCCCGGTGAAAACGATCGAGTGGTGGAGTCGCGCGCGTATCGAGGTCGATACGACGAAGGGCCAGTTCAAGACGGGCCTGCTCATCCTCACCGTCTCGACCAATGTGCTCACCAGCGGAAAGATCAAGCTGGCGCCCGACCTCCCGAAACGGCATCTCGAGGCCGCCACAAAGCTCAAGCTCGGCAGCCGCGATCACATAGCGCTGGAGTTGACCGGAAATCCACTCGGGTTGCGTTCCGATGAGTTGGTATTCGAGAAAGCCGGCGGCAGGCAGACCGCGGCGATCTTCGGCAACATGTCCGGTTCGACGATTTGCGTGCTCGATGTCGGGGGCAATTTCGGGCGCGACCTCTCCGCCAAGGGGGAGGCGGCGATGATCGATTTTGCGATCTCCTGGCTGGGCGGTCTTTACGGCGCGGACATTAAAAACGCCGTCAAGCGCCGGCACGCCACCCGCTGGAATAACGAGCCGTGGGTGCTCGGCGCTGCATCTGCCGCCGCCCCCGGCGCGCAATCCGCGCGCAAGGTCTTGGCCGAGCCAATCAACTACCGCATTTTCTTGGCCGGCGAAGCCACGCATGAGACGCGCTGGGGCACCGTCAACGGCGCCTGGGAATCCGGCGAGCGCGCGGCGGACGCGGTGGTGAAGCTGCTCGGCGGTCCCAGCAAGCGCATGTGAGTGCGATCAGGCCCGCAACACGCCGCCCGTCCGCTTGGCGACTTCGGCGACGATCCTCGCGGCGACGGCATCGATCTCGGCGTCGGTCATGGTCTTTTCCCGCGGCTGCAACGTGACCGCAATGGCAACTGACTTCTTGCCGCGGTCTATGCCCGCCCCCTCATAAACGTCGAACACCGCCACATTGGTGATGAGTTTGCGATCGACGCTTTGCGTGGCGCGCAATATATCGGCCGCGTTAACCGAGCGATCGACGACGAAAGCAAAATCGCGCTCCACCGGTTGGAACGGGGAAAGCTCCAAAACCGGCCGTGCGCGGGTTGCCTTCGTCCTCGGCTCCGGGATTTTGTCCAGGATCACCTCGAAGCCGACCAATGGCCCTTCGGCGTCGAGCACTTCGAGTACGCGTGGATGCAGCTCGCCGAAATGCCCGAGCACGTTCTGCGGGCCGATCTGGATCGTCCCGGAGCGTCCCGGATGAAACCACGGCGGTGCACCCGGCACGACCTGCAGTGCCGCCGTCGGCGCGCCAGCGGCGGCGAGCACCGCGAGCGCGTCGGCTTTGGCGTCGAACGCGTCGACCTCGGCCGTCGCGGCCGACCAATGGCGGCCGCTGCCGTTTGCTTTGGCGAGCGCGCGGCGCACCCCGCTGGCGGCGGTGAGCTGATCCTGCGGGCAGTCGCCGCGGAAGACCTGTCCGACCTCGAACAGCGCCGGGTTGGGAAAACCGCGGTCGGCGTTGTTCTGTGCGGCAGCAACGAGCCCGGGAATCAGGCTCGGCCGCATGTCGGAGAGATCCGACGCGATGGGATTGGCGAGCGCCAGCTCGGGCTTGCCGCCGCCGAACAACTGGGCTTGCCGCTTTGCCACGAAGGACCAGGTGACCGCCTCGAGCATGCCGCGCGCAGCGAGCGCGCGCTTGGCTTTGCGGGTGCGCAGCTGGATCGGCGTGAGCACCGGCTTGCGCGGAGCCTCGCCGCGGTCGAATGGCGTCGCCGGAATGCGATCGACGCCGAGGATGCGCACGACCTCCTCGACCAGATCGGCTTTGCCCTCGACATCACCCCGCCACGACGGGACGGTGACCTTCAGGCTCTGGCCGCTGCCGGCAACCACGAATCCGAGACGGCCGAGGACGCGCTCGATCTCGCGCGTCTCAACGTGGAGGCCGCTGAGCCGCGGCACTTCGCCGGGCGGAAAAACGATGACACGCTCCGGCACGTCCGGCGTCCCCGCGACCGTGACTTCCGACGGTTTGCCGCCGCACAGGTCGAGCACCATCCCAGTCGCAAGCTCAAGCCCCGGCAGCATGAAGGCAGGGTCGACCCCGCGCTCGAAACGGTAGCGTGCATCGGATTGGACGCCGAGCTTGCGGCCGGTTTGCGCGATGTTCATGGGATCCCACAGCGCGGACTCGATCAGCACATCGGTGGTGGTCTCCGAACAGCCAGTGCTCTCGCCCCCCACGATGCCCGCCAGCGATTCGACGCCGTGATCGTCGGCGATGACGCACATGCTCGGATCGAGGTCGTAGCGCTTGCCGTCGAGCGCGACCAGGCTTTCGCCCTCACGCGCGCGCCGCACCGTCAAATTGCCATGCGCTTTCGCGGCGTCAAACACGTGCAGCGGCCGACCGCGATCGTAAGTGATGAAATTGGTGATATCGACCAGCGTATTGATGGGGCGCAGACCGATCGCGGCTAGCCGGCGCTGCAGCCATGGTGGGGATGGGCCGTTCTTCACCCCGCGCACGAGCCGCAGGGCAAACGCTGGACACAGCGGTGGCGTCGAGCCGAAGTCGAGTGTCACCTTCACCGGGCAGGGGAAATCCCCTCTCACCGGCCGAACGCTCTTGTCCCGTAGCTTGCCCATCTCGGCGGCGGCGAGGTCGCGCGCGATGCCATTGACGCCGGCGCAGTCGCCACGGTTGGGGGTGAGATTGATCTCGATCACGGGATCGTCGAGTCCGGCCCACTGTGCGTAATTCGCTCCGACCGGCGCATCGGCGGGAAGCTCGATGATGCCTTCATGGTCGTCGGAGATCTGAAGTTCGAATTCCGACACCAGCATGCCGCGGCTCTCGACGCCGCGGATCTTGCCGATGCCTAGCGTCATGTTCTTGCCCGGTATGAAGGCCCCGGGCGGCACGAACACCCCTTTCATGCCGGCGCGCGCGTTGGGCGCGCCGCAGACGACCTGCACCGGGTCGCCCGACCCGGCATCGACCACGCAAACGCGCAGGCGGTCGGCATTCGGATGCTGTTCGGCCGAGATCACGCGGGCGATTGTGAACGGCGCGAGCATCTTGCCCCGCTCGGCGACGCTCTCGACTTCAAGTCCGATCATGGTGAGCCGGTCCACGATGGCTGTCAGCGGCGCCTCGGCGTCGAGGTGCTCCTTCAGCCAAGCGAGGGTCAATTTCATCATTGTGCGGACCCGGGACCTATCTCCTCCCCGTTCACCGGGGAAGCCTAGCAGCGAGTGAGGAACTGTTGTTTCGAACGACAGTCGAGAGCGATTGACGTATAACGATCATCCGCAGCGGGCGCGATCAGCCGCTCAATCCTCCGGCCAGCGTGGGAAAGTCGAGCGGGCGAAAGCCGTAGTGGGAGAGCCAGCGCACGTCCGCCTCGAAGAACGGACGAAGATCCGGCATGCCATATTTGAGCATGGCGATGCGATCGATCCCCAGTCCCCAGGCGAAGCCCTGATACTCGTCGGGATCAAGCGCGCAATTGCGCAGTACGTTCGGATGCACCATGCCGCAGCCGAGAATCTCCATCCAGTCATCGCCCTCGCCGAACCTGATCTCGCCCTTGTCGCGGCGACATTGGATGTCGACCTCGAGCGAGGGCTCGGTGAACGGAAAGAACGACGGGCGGAAGCGCATCTTGACCTGATCCACCTCGAAGAACGCCTTCAAGAATTCTTGCAATATCCACTTGAGATGCCCGAGATGTGAGCTCTTGTCGATGACGAGCCCCTCGACTTGATGGAACATCGGCGTGTGGGTCTGATCGCTGTCACTGCGGTAGGTGCGACCGGGGATAATGACGCGGATCGGCGGCCTCTGCGCCAGCATCGTCCTGATCTGCACCGGCGAGGTATGCGTGCGCAACAGGAGCTGGGAGCCGTCCGGCTTCGGATTGAAATAGAACGTGTCTTGCATCTCCCGCGAGGGATGGCCTTCCGGGAAGTTGAGCTTGGTGAAATTGTATTCGTCGGTCTCGATGTCGGGTCCTTCCGCGATAGCGAAGCCCATGTCAGAAAAGATCGCGGTCAGTTCGTCCACGACCTGGCTGATGGGATGGATGCGCCCGACCTCGGCCGGCGGTTCGCGCACCGGCAGTGTGACGTCCACGGTCTCGGTATTGAGCCGCTGATCGAGCGCAAGTTCCCTCAGTGCATCCCTGCGCTCGGCGATCGCGGCAACAATGGCGTCCTTGAGGCCGTTGATGAGCGGCCCCTGCTGCTTGCGCTCGTCCGCCGCCATCGCGCCGAGGCCCCTCAAAAGCGCGGTGATCGAGCCGTTGCGGCCCAGCGCCGCAACTCGCACCGCTTCCAACGCTGCCTCATCGCCTGCATTTGCGACGGCGGCGAGCAGTTCACTCTCGAGCGCACGAAGGTCGGTCATCAGTCTCCTCAACTGCGCCAGCGCAATGTCTTGGGTTCGAGCGGATTGACGAAGGCGCGCCCTTCTCCCTGCGCCGCAATCCATTCATCCTTCACGCGCATCCACCAGCGCGCTTGAGTGTCGGCATCATTGATGAGCATGAGCCTGGGTCGGTGCAAGAGGCCCTCGCGTTGCTTGATCACCACTTGGCGATCCTGATCGAGAAAGGTGTGCATGAACGGTTTGAGCAGCGGCGCGAGCGGTGTCACCCAGCCCGGCGACGCCCAGAATATCTGGTGGACTTCGGTCGCCTCGTCGGTAATCGGCGTAATCGCCGTCAGCCCGACGACGGCGTGGCGGTCGCCATGCACCTCCTCGATGCGCAGTCCAGGAAGCCTGTAGGAAATCTCGGTTTCGACGTGGCGTCCGAGCAGCTTGTAGGCCAGGTTCTGCGGCGGCAGCGGATGGCGCACCATGCGCCAGCCGAGTTCGATCGGCTCGAATTGCTTCTCCTTGGGGCGCAGCTTCGTCGGCTGATGCTTGAACCACCACGACGTGTGCACGAATCCGGCATGCGTCGGATCCATGAGACCGAAAGCGGCGTGGTCGGTCGAGCAGGGGAATGGCAGCATGATCGCGGCCGCGGGCGCCTTGTCGTCGGAAAAGATCGGCATGCGCGGCGGCTCTGCCGGCGGCGCCAATTCATTGGCCGCCGGGAAATACACCCACACCAGCCCCTGCCGCTCGACGCACGCATAGGCACCGCAGCGGATCTTGGCGAGATCCATCTCCTGGCCTTCCCGCAGCGAGGGGATCTCGACGCAGATGCCGCTCTTGTCGAAGCGCCAGCCGTGGTAGCAGCACCTGATCGTCTCGCCGTCGAAGGCGCCGTAATGCAGGGGGATGCCGCGGTGCGGGCAGATGTCACGCAACGCAAACACCCCCTGGTCGCGGCCCCGGCCGATGAGCAGCGGCTCGCCGAGCAGCGTCTTGTGCACGAGCCGACCCGGTCGCACGTCCGTGCCCACGAGCGCGACGTACCAAAAGCCGCGCAGAAGTTGGGCTTTGAGATCGTGCATGGTCTCGTCCCCGGCGAGTCCGCCCGGTCGCTACGCCGGCATGAACGGCAGGTCGGTATCGCCGGGCTTGCCGCCCGCCTGCGTCAGCATGCAATGCACTTGGCCGCGATGATGCGTTTGGTGATTGAACATATGCGTGACCAAGACCCATTTCGGCTTGCGCAGGTGCGCCTTCATCGCGCCGGAGTAATAGGCGAGATCGCCGGCGAGTGATGCCGCGTCGAGCCGGTCCGCCCAGTCGACCACGATCGCATCGAAGGCTTTGCGCTCGCGCTTCAACTCGTCCCAGTCGCCATAAAGCGATATGGATTCAGGAATGCCGCCCCCGGGGCGCGGCGTGCCGGCAAGTCGGTTCATCCAGATGCGATCAGCCCAGAGCAGATGGCTCAGCGTTGCCTGGATGGAACCGAAAAAAGCCCCGCGATCGCGCCGCCGCTCGGTGTCGGGGAGCGCATCGGCGACGCCATAGACGTTCTCGTTCTGCCAGCGGTTGTAGCGCGCCATGCATTGCACATAGGCCAGATCGATCATCGTCGCGTTCGAAGGACGGACATTTGTCTGCCGTGTGCGCCCTGCGTCCTCTCATTCTCAAACTGCGATCGCCGCTTTGGCCTTCTCGACGATCGCCGCAAACGCTGCGGGCTCGCGGATCGCAAGGTCCGACAACACCTTGCGGTCAACCACCAGCCCGGCTTTGTCGAGGCCGCCGATGAATCGGCTGTAAGTGAGCCCGAAGGGACGCACTGCCGCATTGAGGCGCTGGATCCAGAGGGCCCTGAAGGTGCGTTTGCGGCGCTTGCGGTCACGGTACGCATATTGGTTCGCCTTCTCCACCGCCTGCTTTGCGATGCGAATGGTGTTCTTGCGCCGGCCATAATAGCCCTTGGCGGCCTTCAAAACTTTCTTGTGCTTGGCGTGCCCGGTGACGCCGCGCTTGACGCGTGCCATGGCTAATCTCCTGAGTTGCGTGCAAACGATTGGCTGCGGCGGGCCGCGGCCGCAGCCCAGCGGTGCTCAACCGTTGGGCAAGCAGAATTTCTTGATCTTGTCGCCGTCGGTCTTGAACAGCACGCTGGTGCCGCGCAGTTGGCGAATCTGCTTGTTCGTGCGCTTGATCATGCCGTGGCGTTTGCGAGACTGCTGGTAGAGCACCATCCCGCTTGCGGTCACTTTGAACCGCTTCTTGGCGCCGGATTTGGTCTTGAGCTTGGGCATTTGGCTCTCCTTTGCGGCGCCAGGCGTGAAACACGGCCCGGCCGGCCGGTTTTTGCTCGCTCGAGCGTGCTGATTCACCGTCGCCACGGCAGCCCTTTCGGCCGGGCGGCGGAAGGGCCGCGTTATGGCAGAGCCCGCCGCGAAATACAACTCGGATTCACCGGCCGGCTGGCTGCCGCATGAAGCAAGCCGCATGGGATCGGGCGTTGGCCCGCGAGCGACCAGGGTGATGCAGGCGCACGACGCCATCCGCGGCGTGCTGCCGAGTTCTCACCTCGGAGCCAGTACCATCACTACTTGGCGGCCTTCGAAGCGGGGTTCCTGCTCGACCTTGGCGACTTTGGAGGTGTCGTCTTTCACCCGGTTGAGAAGCTGATAGCCGAGTTCCTGGTGCGCCATCTCGCGCCCGCGGAAGCGCAGCGTGACTTTCACCTTGTCGCCTTCTTCGAAGAAGCGCTGCATCGAGCGCATCTTCACGTCGTAGTCGTGGTCGTCGATCATCGGCCGAAGCTTGATCTCTTTGACCTCGACGACCTTCTGCTTCTTGCGGGCTTCCGCCGCTTTCTTCTGCGCTTGGTATTTGTATTTGCCGTAATCGAGAATTTTGCAGACCGGCGGGGACGAATTAGGGGCGATCTCGACAAGATCTAGCCCGGCCTCTTGGGCCTTGTCCAAAGCGGTCTGGATCTCAACCGGCCCGAGATTATGGCCGGTGTGGTCGATCAGTTGGACTTCGCGAACACGGATCTCCTCGTTAATGCGCGGGCCGTCCTTGGGGGCGGGCTGCGCGGGTCTCATTGGGCGACGAATGGCTCTGCTCTCCTCATGTTGTTACAACGCTCCTGCTGCCGCAGGCCCAGGAAGGATCAGGACAAACCGCCCATAAGTCAACGCCTTTCCATCGGTTCGCGGCCGCTTCGCGCGCCACTGCGACATCTACCGGTCGCGTTCCAGCAGCGCGGTATAGACGGCATGGGTTGCGGCCGCAGCGCTGTGCGGAGAAAACATGTATTCGGCGAAGTGACGCGCGCGCGCGGCCATCGTACGGTAGGCGTCATCATCAAGGGCCAACGCCTCGATCATTGCGCTGGCAAATTCTTTTGTGTCGCCGGCCTTGACCACCCATCCCGTGCGCACGTCCTCCGGCATTTCCGGCGGCGCGGCCACGTGTTCCGGCAGGATGCCGACATCCGAGGTGACGACTGGCCGCCCCATGGCTTGCGCTTGCGCAACCACGCGGCCGAGGACCGGCGGCTCGGCTGCGGGCACCACCACGGTATCGGCGGCGGCAAGCGCGGCCGGCATGTCACGGCAGTGTCCGGTCAGCCGCACCAGCGCCTGCACGCCTTTGATCCTCGCCTGTTCCGCGATGGCGCGCGCGTATTTGCGATGGCTGCGATGTTCGCCGACCAGCACGAACACAAAACCGCGCAAACCGCTGTCGAGCATGATGCGAGCCACGTCGGGCACAATAAGTTGGCCGTTCCAAGGGGCGACGCGCCCGGGAACGAGGAAAATGCGCGCCGCCGGCGGAATTCGCCATGCCAGGCACAAGACTTCGACTCGCGCGGCATCCACGGCCGCAGGATCGAATGCAGCGATGTCGATGCTGCGCGGAATGATGGTAAGGCGCTCGCGTGGAACACTGTGGCGCGCTAGGACCGGCCCGGCGGCGAAGTTCGAAGGGGTGATCACCCAATCGCCGCGCGTGAGAGCGGTGGTCCAATACGCACGCATTATCGAGACCGGCGGTACGTCGGGCAGTGTCGTAACGATCCATACGCCGATCCGCGCCGCCGCCATGTTGGCGATCCAGGCTCCGCCGACGCTTTGTGCGTGCACGATATCGATCCGTTCGGATGCAATCAGGCGTTCCAAAGCTCGGGCGCTTCTCCTGAGCCGGAACGGATTGACCGTCGCATTGACGAGCGGAATCCATTCGCCCCCGGATGCCGTGAGCTCCGCAACTAGCGGGCCATCCTCGCCTGCAACGAGCGCGCGCGCGCCGGCTTGCCGCAGCGCGAACGCCACATTGAGGGCAGTGCGGGTGACTGGCTCCTCGCGCAGAGCCGGCACGATCTGTAGGACGGTGGCGTCGGCCAAGGTCCGCGGGTGAACGTGCCGATCGGTGTTGCTCACGGATTCAGTTCCTCGGCCGGCGCTGGCTTGTTGGCGGCTCGGGCGTGCTTGTATTCAATGGCAGAATGCGGCGGAACATGCCCAGCGCCCCATCCAAATGTGCCTCTAAGGCCAGGCTCCGCAAATGAACGATCTTTGCCTGAAATCCTTGACTGTTGGAACGGATATGGCGGCCCGCCAAATTGCCGTGCGGCAGCGCGAGGGAGGCTCACCCGGCCTGTTCTGGCTGGGCGGCTTCAAGTCCGATATGCGAGGTACCAAGGCCGAGGCGCTCGATCGCTGGGCGCAGGAGAATGGCCGGGCGATGACGCGCTTCGACTATTCCGGCCACGGCGAGTCGGGCGGCAATTTCACCGACGGCAGCATCGGCCGATGGCTCGAAGAGAGCCTTGCCGTCTTCCACACGTTTTGCAGAGGTCCCCAGGTCGTGATCGGCTCGTCGATGGGAGGGTGGTTGGCGCTGCTGTTGATCCGCGAACTGGCGCACCGCGGGCAAGCCGATGCGAGCGTCGCGCAGCTCGTGCTGATCGCGCCCGCAGTCGACTTCACTGAAGAGCTGATGTGGAAACGGTTCCCGCCGGAGATCAAGCTCAAGATCGAGCAGACCGGCGTTTGGGCGCGGCCTTCGCAGTATTCCGAAGAGCCCTATCCGATCACACACGGTCTTATCGAGGAGGGACGCAAGCACCTCCTGCTCGACGGCATGATCGAGACCGGTTGCCCGGTGCGGATTCTGCAGGGCGTGCAGGATCCCGATGTTCCATGGCAGCACACGGTCGAGCTGACCTCTCGCTTTGCCCGCGACGACGTCGTGCTGACGCTGATAAAGGATGGCGACCATCGCCTGTCGCGCCCGGAGGACATCGAGCGGCTGATTGCCGCCGTTGCGGAGTCGTCAGAAGGCCGCTAACCGTGCTTGGACCGGCTGTCGGCGGGGACCTCCGCACGATCGGACATGCCGTAGTCCCGGATCACGCCGGCGATCCGCAATCGATAGTCGGCGAACAATTCGCCGCGGCCGATGGCCTGCGCGCGCCGATGGGCTTCGAGATTCCTCCATGCGTTCACCGCCGCTTCATCGCGGAAGAATGAAAGCGAGAGCATCTTACCGGGCTCGTAGATGCTCTCGAACCGCTCGATCGAGATGAAGCCGTCGATCTGATCGAGCAGCGGCCGCAACTCGGCAGCGAGGTCGAGATATCGTTGCTTGTGGTCAGGCTTTGGCCAGACTTCGAAGATCACCGCGATCATTGAACACCTCGGGAAGAGCTGCGTTCGGCTTCTAACGCGAAACCGTCTCCGCTTCGCTGAAAACACCTCGCCCGCCGCCAGCTCCGACCATTGCACCAGAAACGGCGGCTCAGGTCACCGGCCTCAGGAACGTGCGCTCCTCGCTCAAGATGAAACGTTGCTCCTGCGCAAAACGGAAATTGGCAGCGCCTTGCGAATCGGCCTTGAGCCGTGCGCGGTAGGCCTCGTAGGCGGCGAGACTGTCGAACGAGATCAGCCCGTAGGCAATGTTGTTGGTGCCTTCATGCGGCATCCAATAGCCGAGGAGATTGCCACCGCATTTGGGAATGATAGTAAGCCAACGCCGCGCGTATTCTTCGAACGCATTGCATTGAAACGGATCGAGTTGGTAACGGATGAAGACCGTGATGGTCATGGCACCCTCCGAGACGGCGAACTGCATTTTATCTCGTTTTTTTGGAAATCATGCTTCGGGTACGATCGAACTATGCAGGCGGCGGGTACGCTGTGCTTGCTGCGACCCCGAGCCGCATTTCGGCCAAGCTCTAGGCGGACGGTTCGACGGCGGAGAGATGATCGCCGGCTTCGTAGAGCGCGTGCAGGCCGTCGCGGTAGGTCGGATAGCGCAGCTTCACGCCAAGCGCCTTCTTGAGCTTGTCGTTACGTGCGCGGATGCAACCGTCGTAGAAGCTCAGCGCCATGGGCGAAGCCAATTTGCCGGCGTCCTCATATGGGATCTCCGGCGGCGGCTTGATGCCGATCAGGCGCGCCGCAAATGCGATCTGATCGCTGGGCGATGCTGGCTCGTCATCGACGACGTTGAACACGCCCTCGGCGCTGCGCGCGAAAGCCGCATCGATCACCTGCGCAATGTCGTAGACGTGGACGCGATTGGAGACGTGGCCAGGCTTGGCGATGCGGTGCACGGTGCCGCGCAGGAGGCGCACCATTCCGTTGCGTCCCGGACCATAGATGCCGCCGAGCCGCAGGATCGCGACCGGCAGGTTGCGTCGCGCCCCGAGCGCCTGCCAATCGAGTTCGGCCTCGATGCGCGTGCCACCGCGGCGCGCGAGCGCCGGAATGGTCGGCGCGCTCTCGTCGATCCACGCGCCGCCGCTGTCCCCGTACACGCCGAGGCTCGACAGATAGACGACGGCCCTAAGCCGCGGCGCCCGTAGTATCTCCTCTTTGAGCAGCGCGAGCACGGGATCGCGGCCTTCCGCCGGCGCCGCCGATACGAGCAACGCATCGGCCTCTGAAATCGCGGCCTTGAGCTCGTTTGATGGCGACGCACCATCGAACACCAGCATCTCAAGCGGCTGGTTGCCGAGACCTTCTCGCCGGCGCGCGGTCGCACCGTCCGCATTGCGCGTCGTTCCCACGACGCGGTCGAAGCGCGAACCAAATTCGCTGACATAGTGCTGGGCGCAGTAACCAAGCCCAAGACAAACGAGCGCGCCCATCAAGCGGCCGCTACGTCGAGCGCTGCCGCCCATTCTTCTGCGACCAGAGGCTCGCTCTCGCGAGCGCGACGGTCCATCGCCAGCGCAGCGAAGCGTTCGGCGGGTAGCAGCCGGCTCAGCGCCCATACCGCTGCCCCGCGCACCAGTGCCGATGGATCGTTCAACAGCCGCAGGGCGTCGGGCGCAAGCGCCGCATCGCCGGAATTGCCGATCGCGATCAGCACGTTGCGTAGGAAACGGTTGCGTCCCGTGCGCTTGAGCGGCGACTTCGAAAACATTTGTCGGAACGCGGCATCGTCAAGCCGGGCGAGGTCGGCAAGGCGTGGGGCGGTCAGTTCACGGCGCGCGGCGAGCTTGTTCTCGCGGCCAGCTTGCGCGAACTTGTTCCACGGACATACCGCCAGACAATCGTCGCAGCCGAAGATGCGATTGCCGATCGGTGCGCGTAGCTCCCGCGGAATGGGACCCTTGTGCTCGATGGTGAGGTAAGAGATGCACCGCCGCGCATCGAGTTGGTAAGGCGCGGGGAACGCGGCGGTCGGGCAGATATCGAGACAGGCGTGGCAGCTGCCGCAATGGTCGATCTCCGGTGCGTCCGGCGGCAGCTCGAGCGTTGTGAAGATCGCGCCGAGAAACAACCACGACCCGAATTGGCGCGAAACGAGATTGGTATGCTTGCCCTGCCAGCCGATGCCGGCGGCGGCGGCGAGCGGCTTCTCCATGACCGCGGCAGTATCGACGAAGACCTTCGCATCGCCGCCGGCTTGCGCGGTCAGCCACCGCGCCAGTGCCTTGAGCCTCGACTTGATGATGTCGTGATAGTCGTCGCCCCGCGCGTAAACCGAAATCGCGCCGCGGTCGCGCCTGCGTAAGATCGCCAGCGGATCGCTGCCGGGGTCTTGGCCGTAATTAAGGCCAAGCATGATGACGGAGCCTACCGCGGGCCATAGCGCGCGCGGGTTGCCGCGCGGTGCCGAGGTTGTTTCCATCCAATGCATGTCGCCGTGGGCGCCTTCGGCTAGGAACTGCCGCAGCCGTTCCAACGCCTGCGGGATCGAGTCCGGCCTCGTGATGCCGACAGTGTCGAAACCGTATTGATGAGCGACGCTTGCGAGCGCCGCTTTGAGCGCCGAATGATCGTTTAGAAGTCCAGATCGGCGTAGGTCTCCGACGGCGGGATGCCTGCCAGCGTCTCCGCTAGAATCGGACGGAACGACGGACGCGACTTGATCTGCGCGTACCACGTCTTCGCGGCCTCGTCTTCGTTCCATGGCACGTCGCCCAGATAGTCGGCTGCCGAGAGGTGCGCGGCTGCAGCGAGATCGGCGTAACTCATCCGTGCGCCTGCCAGCCAATCGCGTGTGCGCACCAGCCAGCCGATATACGCCAAATGATACCGGATGTTGTGGCGCGCCGCTCGGATCACCTCGGTATCGGGAGACCCGCCGCCCGCGCTGGCCGGCATCTGGCGCTTATATAGGCGTTCCATCGTGAGCGGGCCGCTGACCTCGGCAAAAAATTTGTCGTTGAACCAACTCATCAGTCGGCGAACCTCGATCCGCGGCCCCGACTCGCGCGGCAGCAGGCGCAGTTCGCCAAGATCGGCTCCCCGCGTCTCGTCCAGATATTCGGCGATGATCGATGCGCCCGGCACCGCCGGACGACCCTCCTCCACGGCCACCGGAGTGGTGCAGGCGGGATTGAGGATGAGGAACTCTTCGCGGCGCTCCCATACGCGTTCCTCGACGGTCCGAGCGGTGATGCCGTATTCGCCGAGCGCCAAACGCACGAAGCGGGAATGCGGGCAGAACGGGTGATGAAATAACGTCAGCATGCGGTCTTAATGCGTGCGGCGAGGTTGGGGCGCGGCGGCTGCGCGACGGCGGTCACGTTAGGTCGCCCTCGATCCTTTGGGTAGGGCCGGCCAAGAGTAACCTGTGCAATGTTGGCCCTTTCCCGTTGCCCCAAGGTTAATGATGCGGGAAAAGCGCATCGTCTGGACCTTCCGGTGCTGCTGCGCGGCACCTGTCTTCCTCTTGCCGCGGAGCCGTCATGTTGCTCGACCTCGTCAAGGCCTTCGTCCTCGGTGTTGTCGAGGGATTGACCGAGTTCCTGCCGGTTTCCTCGACCGGGCACCTCCTCTTGGTGCAGCGCTTTTTCGGATTCGACGATGACGATTTTGGCAAGACCTTCGCGGTACTAATCCAGTTCGGGGCGATCCTCGCCCTGTTGTCGATCTATTTTTTTCGTATCTGGCGCATTGCCACCGGTATGTTCAGCGATCCGGCGGCTCGGCGTTTCGTCATCGGTGTGCTGATAGCATTCCTCCCGGCGGCGATCGTCGGCGCGCTCGCGCACGACGTCATCAAATCCGTGCTGTTCAACGTCTGGATCATCTGCTTCACGCTCATCGTGGGCGGTGCGATTCTGTTGTGGGTTGATGGGATGGATCTCGATACTCGCTATCACGATGCCACGCGTTTTTCGCTGCCCATGTATCTCGGCATCGGTCTGGCGCAGTGCGTATCCATGATACCCGGCGTCTCGCGCTCTGGAGCCACCATCGTCGCTGCCATGCTGCTGGGGGCCGATCGACGCTCAGCCGCGGAGTTCTCGTTCTGGCTCGCAATGCCGACCATGGCCGGTGCGTTCGCCTACGACCTCTTCAAGAGCCGTGGGCAGATGAGCATGGACAACAGCATCCTCGTAGCGTTCGGATTTGCGGTGTCGTTCGTGAGCGCCTGGATCGTGGTGAAGACGTTTTTGGACTATGTTCAGCGCCACGGTTTCGGGTTGTTCGCCTGGTGGCGCGTCGTCGTTGGAGGGCTCGGCTTGATCGCGCTGGCTCTGGGGCACTGACCGCATCCTCGCCTTTGTCGTGACGTCCTGCGTTAGACGATCACGGCGCGCGAGACCTCACGCACGTCGCGAAGACGGTGGGCGTCATCGCCACTTCGAGCTCGGCGATATCGGTGACGATGGACGCGGCGAGGTTAGGGCGAACTGCCGATCACCGGCCCTTGTCCCTTGAATTGGCCGGTCTTGCGGAACCGCCACAGATACGCGGGCACCACGGCCGCCATGGCGAGGGGCTCGATGCCGAGCGCTTCGAGCGTTCGGCTTTCACGCTTTGCCTCCGCGGAGACAATGGCGTCGCGGCGCAATAGCTCGACCTGATCGGGCGTTAACAATGGTTTGGGCAGAAACTGAAGAAAGCCGGCCTGGAACTTGGCGAGCGCGAACGGAATTGGAACCAGCAAACGCCGCCGTTCGATCGCCGCGAGCAGGAACTGCATCAGCTCTTTGAAGCTGCGCACTTCGGGGCCGCCAAGCTCGTAGACTTCGCCATCTTTGGCGCGGCCTTCGATTGCGGCAACGATCGCGCTCGCGACGTCGCCGGCGAAGACCGGCTGGAACCGGGTATGACCGCCCGCGACCAGCGGAAGGGCCGGGGAAAAACGGGCAATCGCCGCAAACTTGTTGAAGAAGTCATCTTCGGGACCGAACAGGACCGAGGGGCGCAGGATCACCGCCGAGGGGACGGCGGCGAGCACCAGCCTCTCCCCGGCCGCCTTCGAGCGGGCGTAGCGGGAGGGTGCTTCCGCGTCGGCGCCGATCGCCGAGACGTGGATCATCTGCGCGCCGGTGGCCGCCGCGACGCGGGCTACGGCTTCGGCACCGAAGGATTGCACCGCATCGAATGTTTGCCGCCCGCGCTCGAATAGAATGCCGACGAGATTGATCACCACATCGGCCCCGCGCGCAGCTGCCTCGACCGAGGCGGCATGACGCACATTGGCCTGCACGGCATGGATCTGGCCGACCCGGCCGAGCGGCTGCAGGAACCCGGCAAGCTCGGGGCGGCGGACAGCGACGCGAATGCGGTAGCCGAGTTTCGCCAGCGCGCGCACGACGTGACGGCCGAGGAAGCCGGAGCCGCCGAATACAGTGACGAGCGTTTCGAGCGGAATCGCGGTCATGCTCGCTCAAGTCCTTCGCTCGCCGAATACAGGATCGCACTGATGCTGTACAGGGCGCGCCCATTTGACAACGAGAGGCCCGCTCCGTACCTAATCGCGCAAGGCCCAGGTGGCGGAATTGGTAGACGCACTAGTTTCAGGTACTAGCGCCGCGAGGCGTGGAGGTTCGAGTCCTCTCCTGGGCACCAGATGCGTGTCATTGCCGGTCCATGCGCCGTCATGACCATTCGCTTGCACCGCGGCGACCTGCCTGATCTTTCGCGCTATCACGGTGGTGCGGTCGCCATCGACACCGAAGCCATGGGCCTCGATCTGCACCGCGATCGGCTGTGCGTGGTGCAAGTCTCCCCGGGCGATGGCTCCGCCGACGTGATTCAGATCCCAACGGGCACAAACGAGGCGCCCAATCTGACCAAGCTTCTCGCCGACGGGACGATTCTCAAGATCTTTCATTTCGCCCGCTTCGATCTCGCTGTGCTGCACAAGCGCTTGGGTGTCATGCCCTCGCCGGTCTATTGCACCAAGATCGCCTCGCGGATCGCCCGCACCTATTCCGACAAACACGGTCTCAAGGACCTGGTGCGCGAGGTGCTCGGTATCGACCTCTCAAAACAGCAACAGCTCTCCGATTGGGGCGCTGAGACGCTCACTGACGCGCAACTCGCCTATGCGGCGTCGGACGTGCTGCACCTGCATGCTCTCAAAGAGAAACTCGATGCCATCCTCATTCGGGAGGGGCGCGCGGATTTAGCGGCGGCGTGTTTTCGGTTCCTGCCCGATCGGGTGCGGCTCGATCTTGCCGGCTGGGCGGGTGAAGATATCTTTGCCCACTCCTAAGGCGCGGCGACCACCGCAAGCGCATGGATTGGTAACTTATCCGCGCTATCTCCTTAAATGTATGAGTTTTTCCGGCTAGGCCTGCTCCCCCTGCTCTCGGCCGGCCATGCCGCGCCGGGGCCATATTTCGGCGCAAAGATGGGGCGCCAAAAAGGGGCTACTATCGCCAGTGGGGCCGCCTGATTCTCTCGGCAGGCGGATGGGGCTCGGGGATGAACTCTCTAACCGCTATATCCGACGAGCGAGCGCCGCCCGCCCTTGCGCGATTCGGCCGCGCCGATAGCGAGCGGGCTTTCCGTGCCGCCGTGCGCCACAGCCGGCACGTGCGTATCCTGCGGGTCGCGATCCCAGTTACCGCGATCATCGCGCTGGTGACGGGAGTGGGGTTTGCGCTTCTGCTCAACCCACTGCGGATCCTCTCCGGCGCGTCCGTCGATGTTGGACGCATGGTGGTCTCCGGGACCAAAATCATGATGCATCAGCCCCGCATGGCTGGCGTCACCCGCGACAACCGCCGCTACGACATGGTCGCTCAAGCCGCCGCTCAGGATCTGACCAAACCAGACATGGTCGAGCTGCAGGGCATTCGTGCGACAATGGAGATGCGAGACAAGGTCACCTTCGAAACCACAGCGAAGGCTGGCCTCTACAACACCAAGACGGAGCAGTTGACACTCAACCAGAACATCGTGGTCACGTCTTCGAGCGGCTATCAGGCATTCCTCAATGAAGCCTTGGTGGACGTTCGCGCCAGCAAGATCGCCTCTGACAAACCGGTCGAGGTGAAGACGGCGACGTGGACCATAAACGCCAATGGAATGGAGGTCAGCGAGGCCGGCGATCTCGTGCGCTTCGATCGTGGCGTGTTTGTCACGTTGCTGCTGGACAGCACAACGTCCGGCGCCGGCAGTGGGGCGCGCAAACGATGAGCGCGCAGGCAACGCGGCCTTGGCGCGCGCTGGTTGCGGCGACGGCGATTGCCTTCGCGCTCTGCGCAGACGACGCGCGCGCGCAGAAAAATCAGGGTCCGCCGAACGCGCTGCAAGGATTCTCGCAGAATCGCGACGAACCGGTGAAGATCCGGGCGGCATCGCTCGAGCTTCGCGAGAAGGACAAGATGGCGACCTTCACCGGCGATGTACACGTGCTGCAGGGCGACACCGAAATGCATTGCAAGGTGCTCGTCGTCTTTTACGAAGAGGAAACGGGCGGCCGCACCGTCAAGGCAGCCGATCCGGGTCCGGGAGGCGACCGGCAAATCAGCCGCATCGAGGCCAAGGGCAACGTCGTCGTGGTGCAGAAGGATCAGAACGCGACCGGGGACAGAGCCACCTTCAACATGCGCGAGAACACCGTGACGCTCATCGGGAACGTCGTCGTGACGCGCGGCACAGACGTACTGCGCGGCCAACGGCTGACGGTCGATCTCACCAGTGGCGTGTCGAAAATGGATGGCGGCCGGGTGGACGGCATATTTCAAGCGGGGCCGCGAGGTCCTCCTGATCCGCGCAACCCCGCGGAGAAAAGCAGCTCGGCGGAGAAAAGATGAGGATGCTGGCGCGCGCCGCCGCGCATGCGGACTTCTGGCATCTTGATCGGCGGGGCGCCATCGCGCGAGGACATTGATAATCCGGTTTGGCCCATCTCCATCGGCCCGATTTGGGAGTGGCCACGGACGGCGGCGTTGAACTGGGGACTTCGAGGGACAAAGGCGTGCTCAACATCCTCGCGTTGTTTCGACAGCGTCCCGCGCCGCGCCCTCGACGCAAAGTGGGCAATGGCGCTTGGCAGGACATCGATCTGACATCGCTAGGTGGACCGATGCCGGCAGCCCGCGCCAAGAAAGCGCCTCCAGGTCGGCCCGGACCGCGCCGAGATGCGCCCCGGCAGCAAGCCCCTCGCGCTTATCTCGCAGCGCATAATCTCGAAAAGAGCTACGGCGGACGCCGGGTGGTCAACGGCGTGAACGTTTATGTTCGTCGTGGTGAGGCGGTCGGCTTGCTGGGCCCCAATGGTGCCGGCAAGACCACGGCCTTCTACATGATTACCGGCCTGATCAAGGCTGACCGCGGCCACATCGAGCTCGACGGGCACGAGGTGACCCATCTTCCCATGTACCAGCGGGCGCGGCTCGGAATCGGTTATCTGCCGCAGGAGGCTTCGATCTTTCGCGGCCTCAACGTGGAAGAGAATATCCGCGCGGTGCTCGAAGTCGTGGAGCCGGATCGTCGGCGTCGCGAGGCGGATCTCGATGCGCTTTTGGAGGAGTTCGAAATCACGCGGCATCGCAAAACCCCGTCGATCGCTCTGTCGGGCGGAGAGCGCCGCCGCGTGGAGATCGCCCGCGCACTCGCGAGCCGGCCGAATTACATGCTGCTGGACGAGCCGTTCGCCGGCATCGATCCCAAGGCCGTGGTCGAAATTCAGCGCCTGGTGCGCCGTTTGACCAACCGTGGCATTGGCGTGCTCATTACCGACCACAATGTTCGCGAGACGCTCGCTCTCACCGATCGCTCTTACATCATTTATTCAGGGCAGGTGCTGATGGAGGGGCGAAAGGACGACATCGTGAACGACCCCGAAGTCCGCCGCCTTTACCTAGGCGAAGAATTCCGCGTCTAGCCGTTGTCCCCGCTATTGTGGGGCCCCCCGCGGCACTCTTAACGACAGCCCCGTAGGCCTGGTATACACCGGGCTAGAAAGCCGATAAGCAAAAATCGGACCAAACGAGGCTGCGCGCTTGCAGCTGAATGTGGTGAGCAGGAAAGCCGCACCATAAGAGCCATGGCCCTTACGCAAAGACTCGAAATTCGGCAGAGCCATGCGCTTGTGATGACGCCGCAGCTGATGCAGGCCATCAAGCTGCTGCAGCTCTCCAATCTGGACCTTGCGGCCTACGTGGAAGGCGAGCTCGAGTGCAATCCTCTGCTCGAGCGCACGGGTGAGGATGATGGAGAAGGGGCACGCCCCGAACTCTCACCGCAGGCTGGAGATCGGGTGCAGGCAAGCCGTGCGGGCAACGAGCCACAGCAACGGGCCCTTGATGTTCACGAGGTTCCTGCCGCCGACTCAGCAGCCTTTCGCTCGGATAGCGAGGATCCGATCGGATACTCCGAGTGGGCTGGCATCGGGGCGGGTGGGCGCGACAGTAGCGATTACAATGTGGAAGCCTTTCTTCCGGTCGAGACCACGCTTGCCGATCATCTTGCCCGGCAGCTCGCGCTAACGGTGGCCGATCCTGCGCGTCGCATGATCGGACAATATCTGATCGATCTGGTGGATGACGCCGGTTATCTCACGGGGGATCTCGCGCTGGTTGCCGAGAAGCTGGGCGCACCGCTGAGCGAGGTCGATGCCGTTCTGGCAATTCTGCAGAGTTTCGACCCCGCAGGCGTCGGCGCGCGTGATCTTACGGAGTGCCTCGCCATCCAGCTCAAGGAGCGCGATCGCTTCGATCCCGCCATGCAGGCGCTTGTCGCGCACCTGGATCTGCTGGCCAAGCGCGATCTTGCGGCCTTGCGTCGCATCTGTCGCGTGGGCGAGGAAGACTTGAGCGACATGATCGGCGAAATTCGCAAACTCAACCCCAAGCCGGGGCTTGCCTTCGGCTCAGCCCATGTGCAGCCGATCGTACCGGACGTGTTCGTGCGTCCCGGGCCGCACGGTGGCTTCACCGTCGAGCTCAATTCCGACACACTGCCCAAGGTGCTGGTCAACCAGACCTATCATGCCGAACTTGCCAAGACCGCGAAGAACGAGAAGGAGAAGACCTATCTCGCCAATTGCCTGCAGAACGCGACTTGGCTGTTGCGCGCACTCGACCAGCGCGCCAAAACCATTCTGAAAGTATCGACCGAGATCGTACGTCAGCAAGACGCGTTTTTCGTCCAGGGCGTCCAGCACCTGCGGCCGCTGAACCTCAAGACCATCGCCGACGCAATCGGTATGCATGAATCGACGGTCTCGCGTGTCACCGCCAACAAGTATATGGCGACAAACCGCGGCATCTTCGAGCTGAAGTATTTTTTCACCTCGGCCATCGCATCGGCGGATGGAGGAGAAGCCCATTCGGCAGAAGCGGTGCGCCACCGGATCAGACAGCTGATCGACGCTGAAAGCCCCCACCACGTGCTGTCCGACGATACCATCGTAGAAAAGCTGCACGAGGCGGGAATCGACATCGCCCGCCGAACCGTTGCAAAATATCGCGAGGCGATGCGGATTGCCTCGTCGGTACAGCGGCGGCGGGAGAAACAGGCCTCCTTGGGCGCGGCCTCCTGACGCACCCTTTATGATATTGTATTGCGGCGGCTTCTGCGGCGAACTGGGGTCGCCGGAAGTGCCCAGATCTGCATGTGCGGCGCGAGCCGTTCGTGCATACGGCCGGGATCGTCGATCATCTGAGGGCGATCATGCCACTTCGCGTCTCGGGCAAGAACATCAAGGTCGGCGAGGCGCTGCGCGGGCGCATCAACGCGCGTCTCGCGGGAGCCATGGCCAAATACTTCGATGGTGGTTTTTCCGGGCACGTCACCATAGGCAAGGAGGGATTCGGTTTCCGAACCGAGTGCGTGGTCCATCTCGACTCCGGCATTGTGCTCGAGGCTGACGCGCTCGCTGCGGATGCCTATGCCAGCGCCGATCAGGCGGCCCTACGCATCGAAAAGCGGTTGCGTCGTTACAAGCGTTGGCGCAAGGACCGCCAGGCGGTGCGCGCGGATGGGGAAACGCTCGATCGCGATACGCTCGATCGCGGTCCAATCGACGTGCCGACCCCTCTGGTTTCCAGCCGAGCGCCCGGCGAGGATCCCGCGGAGGACCATCCGGCTGTCATTGCCGAATCGACGACAGCCCTGAAGCGCCTTTCGGTCAGCGAAGCGGTACTCGAACTCGATGTGACGGGCGCGCCGCTCCTGGTGTTCCGTCACGCCGGACACGGTCGCGTCAATCTGGTTTACCGCCGCGCGGACGGCCACATCGGCTGGATCGATCCGCCAGCAATCGAAAAGGACGCCCATTGACGGGTAACCAGCGGGTACTTATGGTCCGCCGCCTTTGCTGAGCCCTGCCGAGCTTCAGATCTCCGGAAAGGTCCATGCTGCTCACCGATCTCGTTGCACCGAATGCCATCATTCCGGCACTGAAGGTCAACAGCAAGAAGCAGGTCTTGCAGGAGCTCGCCGCCAAGGCTGCCGAACTCTGCGGCCAAAACGAGCGGACGAT
>DASQXF010000268.1:0-5140 GCA_035639895.1 Xanthobacteraceae bacterium | reverse complement strand
CCGCGGCACGGTCGGCGGCAGCCTGGCCCATGCCGATCCGGCCGCCGAAATGCCGGGAATCGCGATCACCTGCGATGCGGAAATTGCCGTAGTCGGAAAATCCGGCGCGCACGTGATCCAGGCGGCCGATTTCTTCCAGGGGGCGCTCACCACCGCGCTTACGCCGGACGAAATCATCGTGGAGGTCCGGCTGCCCGCCTGGCCCAAAGGGCGGCAGTGGGGATTTGAAGAGTTCGCCCGCCGGCGTGGGGATTTTGCCATGGCGGCGGCCGCCGTTTTCTACGACCAGAGCGAGGACGGCAGGGCGAGCAACGCGCATGTGGGCATGATCGGCGTTGCCGACCGGCCGCTGCGCCTTCCCTCGGTGGAAGACGCGCTTAATGGACGAGTGATCGACCAAGCAGCCATCGCCGAGGCCGAAGCTGCCACTTGCGCCGCCGTCGATCCGCAGGACGATATTCATGCCAGCGCCGCCTATCGCCGCGCGCTGGCTGGAACCATGGTCGAGCGCGCCCTCAAGCGCGCAGCGGCACGATTTCAACAGTGATCCTCCCATGTCGGTGCGATTTCGCGTCAACGGTCGAGAGGTCGAGGTCAACGTCGAGCCGCGGCTCACGCTGGCAGATTGCCTGCGCCATCATCTGCGGCTGACCGGCACCCATGTCGGCTGCGAGCACGGCGTGTGCGGCGCCTGCACCGTTCTCGTCGACAGCGCGGCCGTGCGTTCCTGCCTGATGCTTGCGGTGCAGGCCGAGGGCGCCGAGGTGGTGACCGTCGAAGGGCTCTCCAGCGACGCCGAGCTCACGCCATTGCAAAAATCCTTCCGCAAGCATCACGCGCTGCAATGCGGCTTCTGCACGCCCGGCATGATCACGACCGCGCATGCGCTGTTAACCGAGGAGCCTGATTGCGACGCTGCGCGCGTGCGCGAGGTCCTCTCGGGCAACCTCTGTCGCTGCACCGGCTACATTCCCATCGTCGAAGCCGTCCTCGAGGCGCGCGCCGCCTATCAGCCGGAGGCGCGGGCGAGCGATCGCAGCGGAAAGCGCGCATGAGAACCGTCAACTCGCTCATCGGCAGTCCCATCGAACGGGTCGAGGACCTCCGTTTTCTCCGTGGCCGCGGGCAATACGTCGATGATCTCGCGCGCCAGGACATGCTGCACGCGGCGGTCCTGCGCAGTGCGGTCGCCCACGGCCGCATCCGCGCGATCGACACCGCGGCGGCGCGCGCGTTGCCCGGCGTGCACAGCGTGATCACGGCCAAGGACATCGGCAACCGCGTGCCGCGCGTGCCAATGCGGCTGCAGCCGCTCCCTGACTTCGAGCCGTTCGGGCAGCCCGTGATCGCGGAGACTAAAGTTCGTTACGTCGGCGAAGCCCTCGCGGTCGTCCTCGCCGACACCGCTGCTATTGCCGAGGACGCGCTCGGCCTGATCGAAATCGACATCGAGCCGCTGCCGCCGGTCGCCGACCGCCAGGCATCGGCGAAAGATGCATCGCTGCTGTTCGAAGAGGCAGGCACCAATCGCGCGATCACGTTCCGCGCGGTGCGCGGTGACGTTGCAGCGGCTTTCGCGGGCGCGCCCTATGTCCGGCGCGAGCGCTTGCGCACGCAACGGCACATGGCCCTCCCGCTGGAACCGCGCGGGCTGTTGGCGGAGTGGGATGGCGCGCGCGAACGGCTCACCATCTATGGCGGCGCCAAGGTCTTGTTCTTCAATCGCCGCACGCTGGCGAAACAGCTGGGCGTGCCGGAGAGCGCGATCGACATTGTCGAAAACGACGTCGGTGGCGGATTCGGCGCGCGCGGCGAGTTCTATCCGGAGGATTTCCTTATTCCGTTCGCGGCGCGGCTTGCCGGCCGGCCGGTGAAATGGACGGAAGACCGGCGCGAGCACCTGATGTGCATGAATCACGCGCGCGAGGCGGAATGCGACGTCGAGATCGCCTGCACGCGCGACGGCACGATCCTCGGTCTGCGCGGGCATGCTTACGTGGATGTCGGCGCCTATATGCGCACGAACGGCGCGGTGGGCGCGCGCAACGTCGCGCAGTTCATGTCGGGGCCCTATCGCATTCCCCACATCGATATCGACGTGGCGCTGCAGCTGACCAACAAGACGCCGGTCGGCACCTATCGCGGGCCTGGTCGCTTCGAGACCGATTTTTTCCGCGAACGCCTGCTGGACATGGTGGCGCAGGATCTCGGGCTTGATCGCGTCGAGTTCCGCCGCCGCAATCTCGTGTCGCAGCGGGAGATGCCATATCAGATCGCCACCATTACGCCATTCGAGAGCAAGGACGAGCTCGACAGCGGCGATTATCATTCCACGCTCGATCGCTGCCTCGAAGAGATCAAGTGGTCGGAAAAATCCAAGCTCGCGGGCGAGCTGATCGACGGGCGCTACCACGGCCTTGCGGTCGGCTGCTTCATCGAAGGCGGCGCCGCCGGGCCGAAGGAAAGCGCGCGCATCGTGCTAGAACCGGACGGCCGTTATTCGGTCTATGTCGGCTCATCCGCCATCGGCCAGGGGCTGGAGACAGTTTTCGCGCAGATCGCCGCCGACGCCCTCGAAGTGACGATCGATTGCATCGGCGGCGTCTTTCATGGCAGCACCTCATACGTGGAGGACGGCTACGGCGCCTATCACTCGCGCTCGGTCGTCATGGGCGGCTCGGCGATACTCGACGCCGCGACCAAACTGCGCGAAGCGATCCGCGCGCAAGCGGCGCAGCGGCTCGATTGCCGGCCATCCGATGTCGAGATCATCGAGGGCGTAAAGGCGGTCGGGCCCGGCGGTAAGTCGGTTGCTTTGACCGAACTTTCGAGTATTTCCGCCGAAGGCGCCTTTCTCAATAAGAAGCACACTTATACCTATGGCGCCCACGCCGCGCACGTGGCAGTTGATCCCAAACTCGGCCATGTCGAGCTGCTCGATTACGTGCTGGTCGCGGATTGCGGCCGCATCATCAATCCGCTGACAGTGCACGGGCAAGCCGTCGGCTCGCTGGTACAAGGGCTTGGCGGCGCCATGATGGAACATCTCGCCTATGATCAGGAGGGTCAGCTGCTGACCGGCTCGCTCGCCGATTATCTCATCCCCACCGCCAGCGACTTCCCCAATCTCCGCGCCGTCGTCTTGGAAAACCACCCCTCGCCGATCAATCCGTTGGGCGCAAAAGGCGCCGGCGAGGGCGGCATCATCGCCGCCGGCGGGGTCATGGCCAATGCGGTGGCGAATGCGCTGAGCGCGCTTGGAATGCAACCGCGCGAGCTGCCGCTCACGCCCACCCGGATTTGGGAGCTCGTGCAGGCCGCGCAGCAAGGCGTTGCAAAGCAATGAGACATCGTGTCCCGGGCGAGTGCAGCGAGGCCATAGTGCGTCGAAGACGCGCGTGAACGCGCTTACGGCCGAGCGGAACGAGACCCGGGACCCAGAGTGACGACGCGTAACGTCGAGATGAACTGCTCCCAGCGGGGCTTAAAGCCCCTGGGTCGCTAACGCTCGCTCGTCCGGGACACGAGAAGGTTTAGAGCGCCAACTCTTCGGTCAAATCGCGCCACTGCGGATTCATCTTCTCAATCAATGCCAGCTTCCAGGCGCGGTGCCAGCGCTTCAAGCTGCGTTCACGTGCACGCGCTTCGAGAATTGAGGCGTATTCCTCGAAATACACCAACTTGTCGACTCCGTACTTTCGGGTAAATCCAGGGACGAGCTTTGCTTTGTGCTCGCTCATCCGGCGAACGAGGTCGTTCGTCACGCCGATATAGAGCGTGCCATTTCGCCGGCTCGCGAGAATATAGACGAAGTAGGAGCCGCTCATCTTTAGCTGAAGGTAGTCGGTCGGAGTCCGCCGATCATACCACGTGTCCCGGGCGAGTGCAGCGAGGCCACAGTGCATCGAACACGCGCGTGAACGCGGCTACGGCAGAGAGGACAGCGCAGGAGTTGCGAAGCTCATGGTTCCTACGCTGGCGCACGCAGACTGCGTGCCCTGGATCCCGGCTCTTCGCGCGCTGACGCGCGCTCGGCCCGGAAACGAGAACATGTGTCGTTGACGGGCTGCTTGGCGCAAGAATACATTTCGGGCGAGCTTGCGAACTCGATGACAGGAGTAAGCCATGAGCGTTGCACGGCATCCACGTCCGCCGGAACTGGTCGATGTTCCGATCGAGGAGATCATGCAGAAATACGTCGGCCGCTTCCGCGACAAGAAGGCGGATTGGGCGGCGTTCGAGGACGCCAAGATCGAAGGCTATAAGCGCGCACAACACCGCTTCATCGGCGCTGGCGGTTCCGGCAAGCACGGCGATCCGACCGTCATCCCGGCGAAGAACTTCACCCTGTCGATTATGTATGTGGAGCCGGGACAGGGCAATGCCGCGCATACCCACGAGGTCGAAGAGTGCTTCTTCGTGCTCAAAGGCCATCTCGACGTCTTTGTCGAAGATGACAGCGGCAAGCGCCTCACGACGCGCCTCGGCCCATGGGAATGCATCTCATGCCCTGCCGGCGTCATTCACGGCTACCAGAACGACAGCCTCGAGCCGGTCTATTTCCAGGTCATGATCGGCCGCGCCAAACCCGAGACGATGGGCTACGCCGACGAGGATCTGTACAAGCGGCGGGATGCGCATTTAAAGGCGGTGTGACAAGCCCAGTTGATCCGGACGTCATCCGTCCTTGGAGGATTGGCATGCGCGCAATTTTCGCAGCACCTGTGCTCGCCGCCGTCGTCTTCGCCCCGGCGCACGCGCAGGAGTCCTGGCCGCAGCGGCCGGTCACCATCGTCGTGCCGTTCGCGGCCGGCGGATCGGCGGACTTGCTCGCGCGCATCCTGCAGCAGCACCTGCAGGCGAAATTCACCGTGCCCTTCGTCGTCGAGAATAAATCCGGGGCCGGCGGCAGCATCGGCACCGGTTTTGTGGCGAAGGCGGTGGCCGACGGCTACACGCTGCTGGTCGGCACGGTCAGCTCGAATGCGATCAATGCGTTCCTCTACACCAAGCTCAATTTCGACGTCGCCCGCGACCTGCAACCGGTCTCGCTGCTGGTGCGGTTTCCAAATCTTCTGTTCGTCAACCCGAGGGTGCCGGCGAAGTCGGTGCCGGAGCTCATCGACTATCTCAAGGCCAA
>DASQXF010000267.1:0-3594 GCA_035639895.1 Xanthobacteraceae bacterium | reverse complement strand
CCGCAGCTCGTCGAGTTCCTGCACAAGATCGAGGACGGACAGCCCTACGACCGCACCGCCTACGAGACCTGTCTGAAGGAAGCGATCGAGACCGTGGTACGCCAGCAGGCCGATGCGGGCATCGATATTGTCAGCGACGGGGAGTTCAGCAAGGGCCGCAACTGGGCGTTTTATGTTCACGACCGCCTCACTGGCGTCGTCAGCCGGCCGCTGACGCCGCAAGAGGCCAAGGACCCGATGGCGGCGGTCGGCGGCGGGCAGGACCGCGTCGCCTTCCCCGAATTCTATGCCGAGTACGACCGGGTCTCGGGCCTCAACAAGCGGCTGGGTTCGCGCTTCGTCGTCAACGGCGCGCTGATCTACTCGCACGCGCAGGTCGAGCGCGACATCGCCAATCTCAAGACGGCGGGTGCGAAAGCGAAAGTGACCGGCGCTTTCCTGCCGGTCGTTGCACCGGCGAGCGCATTGCCCAATGCCAAGAACGAACACTACCCGGACGAGAAGAGCCTGCTGTGGGCCCTCGCCGACTGCCTGCACCAGGAATACAAGGCGATTGTCGATGCCGGCCTCTACGTGCAGATCGACGACGCCTTCCTGCCCTACATGCATGAGAAAATGGTGCCGCCGATGACGCACGCCCAATACCGCGAATGGGCGCAACTGCGCATCGACGCGCTCAACCACGCACTCAAAGGTATCCCGCCGGAGCGCTCGCGCTATCACATTTGCTGGGGCAGCTGGAACGGCCCACACGCTTTCGACGTGCCGATGAAGGACATCGTCGATCTGCTGCTGCAGGTGAACGTCGGCGCCTATCAGTTCGAGGCTGCCAATCCGCGCCACGAGCACGAATGGGTGGTATGGCGCTCGGTCAAGCTCCCGCCCGGGAAGGTGCTGATCCCCGGCGTCATCAGCCATGCCACCAACATCGTGGAGCATCCCGAACTGGTGGCGCAGCGCATCGTACGGCTCGCCAACATCGTTGGGCGCGAGAACGTCATGGCCGGCACCGATTGCGGCTTTGCGCAGAGTCCGTTTGCGCAGCGTGTTCACCCCACCATCATGTGGGCCAAGCTCAAGTCGCTGGCGGAAGGCGCAAAGATTGCAACGGACGAACTCTGGGGAAGGCGCTCCGCTGCGTGAGCGCGCCGCAGCGCAGTCAACGGCAGATAAGCGAAGCGGGAGCTCAACGCTCCCGCTTTGCTATCGAGAAACCGAGCAACGCGCCTTTGCCCGCGCTACCGCTTGCCTTTATTGCGCGAACAACGAAGCCGGTTCGACCTTTACCCCTGGCCCCATGGTCGAGGAGATGGCGACCCGGTGGATGAAGGTGCCCTTGGCGCCGGCGGGCCTTGCTTTCTGCACCGCGTCCGCAAACGCCTTGATGTTCTGCACCAAGTGCTCGGCCGGGAACGACGCCTTGCCGACGCCCGCCTGCACGATGCCGGCCTTCTCCACGCGAAATTCCACCGAGCCGCCCTTGGCGCCTTTGACCGCGCTGGTCACGTCCATGGTGACGGTGCCGACCTTGGGGTTGGGCATCATGCCGCGCGGACCCAAAACCTTGCCGAGGCGTCCGACCAGCGGCATGAGGTCGGGCGTAGCGACACAGCGGTCGAAATCGATGTTGCCGGCCTGCACTTTTTCCACGAGGTCTTCGGCGCCCACCACGTCGGCGCCGGCGGCTTTGGCTTCGTCCGCCTTGGCGCCGCGCGCAAACACCGCCACGCGCACGCTGCGGCCGGAGCCGTTCGGCAGATTGACGATGCCGCGCACCATTTGATCGGCATGGCGCGGATCAACGCCGAGATTCATCGCAACTTCGATGGTCTCGTCGAATTTGGCTTTCGCCCGCTCCTTGACCATCTTGACCGCGTCTGCGAGCGGATAAAGTTTGGTGCGGTCCACGCCTTGGCGGATCGCGGCGGTGCGTTTTGCGAGCTTGACCATGGCGATTACCCCGCAACCTCGATGCCCATCGAGCGGGCGGAGCCTTCGACCATCCGCATCGCCGCCTCGATGTTATCGCAGTTCAAATCCTTCATCTTTTGCTGGGCGATTTCGCGCACCTGCGCCTTGGTCACGGTGCCGGCGCGCTCGCGTCCCGGGGTCTTCGATCCGCTCTCGAGCTTTGCCGCTTTCTTGATGAAGTAGGACACGGGCGGCGTGCGCAGTTCGAACGTGAACGAACGGTCCTGATAGACCGTGATCACGACCGGGATCGGCGATCCCTTCTCCATCTTCTGCGTCTGCGCGTTGAACTGTTTGCAGAATTCCATGATGTTGAGGCCGCGCTGCCCCAGCGCCGGCCCGATCGGGGGCGACGGATTGGCCGCCCCCGCCGGTACCTGCAATTTGACGTAGCCGGTGATCTTCTTTGCCATGTTCAACTCCTGTCCCTAGGCCGTGATCGGCCGATTCAGGATCCGTGGTGCGGATCTAGGCGGTTGGCGGCCGCCGTCACCTCCCACGTCTCACTCCACGTACTTCCGTCATTGCCGGGCTTGACCCGGCAATCCATCCTTCTTCCTAAGAAGATGGATGCGCGGGTCAAGCCCGCGCATGACAAGCGATCTCTTCTCACAGCTTCTCCACTTGCCCCATCTCGAGCTCGACCCGCGTCGGCCGGCCGAAGATGGAGACCGCGACCTTGAGCCGCGAGCGTCCCTCGTCGACCTCTTCCACCACGCCATTGAAAGAAGCGAACGGCCCCTCGGATACCCGCACCTGCTCGCCCACTTCGAAGGACACCGACGGCTTCGGCCGCTCGATGCCTTCCTGCACCTGGTGCATGATGCGTGCGGCCTCGGCGTCCGAAATCGGCTTGGGCTTGTTGTCGGCGCCGAGAAATCCCGTGACCTTCGGCGTGTTCTTGATGAGGTGATAGGCCTCGTCGGTGAGATCCATCTTCACCAGGACGTAGCCAGGGAAGAACTTGCGCTCGGCGTCGACCTTTTGCCCGCGGCGCACTTCCACGACCTTTTCGGTCGGCACCATCACCTCCTCGAACAGATGCTCGAGGTGGCGCTGCTTGGCCTGCTCACGGATCGAATCGGCGACCTTGCGCTCGAAATTCGAATAGGCCTGAATGATGTACCAATGCTTGTCGGACATTCCGCGGCTCCTTCACCCGCCAATGCCGAGAATGAAGGTCACGACCATACGCATGAGCCAGTCGGCCAACATGAAGAATGCGGCGGCGACGAACACCATCACGAACACCATGAGCGTGGTGATGAAGGTCTCACGCCGGCTGGGCCAGGTGACCTTCTGCGCCTCGACGCGCACCTCTTGCAAGAATTTAAAGGGACTGATCTTCGCCATACGGCCTACCTGCCGCCGTCTCGGGCGTGCGGCTGCAACTCATTGCGCTTTCTGAACTTTGCCGAGCGATCCGGGCTACGCCTGGCAGGAGTGGAGGGACTCGAACCCCCAACCCCCGGTTTTGGAGACCGGTGCTCTAGCCATTGAGCTACACTCCTCCGGAAGCGCTTGCGGCGGCCCCAAGGCCCGCCGCTCGCTTGTAAATGCATGAACGGCCGCGGCATTGCAAGCCGCTCCCTCTGCCGCGGGCGTGGCCAGAGCGACAAAGTC
>DASQXF010000266.1:0-4875 GCA_035639895.1 Xanthobacteraceae bacterium | reverse complement strand
CGCGAGCTTGAGCCATGCTTGCGCCATTTCCAGCAAGATGGGCGCGCTTTGAAAGGCGGTGGACGTTCCTACGTACTTTTACCTAATGGGGCCGGCGACCGTCGGCGAATGCCGCCTGTGGCGTTGCCTGTCGCGGTATTGGCAGGCAGCCAACGTGACCAGAACTCGGGCTTGCCCGAGTTCAGCTAACCGAGAAAGGCGCGCACGAGCCACATGAACTCGTCGGGCTGCTCCAAATGCGGATAATGCCCGGCGTTGCCGATGACGGAAAATTCGGCGCCCGGAATCATTCGGCTGTACGCCCTGCCGTAGTCGGGCGAGACGATGCCATCGTTGGCGCCCCAGACAAACAGCGTCGGCACGCGCACCCGATGCAGCCGCCGCGCCAGCTTGGGATTGTGCATGCAGGGGTCCCAGCAAAAGCGGGCAAACGATTCGTTGTTGCGGGCGATGATGGTAAGCTCGCGCTCGGGCATCGCCGTGAAATCGCGCTTACCCTTTTCGCCGTCGAACCACTTGAGCCGGGCGACTCTCTCAGGGTGGACGTTCCAGACATCCTCGATGTCGCGCTCGAGCGGTCCGCCGATCTTGACGCCATAAGGATCGACGAGGACGAGCCTGGAAAAGACGCCGTCGTCCTTGGTCGCCATTTCCAGCGCCAGCCATCCGCCGAACGAAAACCCGATCGCCGGCAGCTTGCCGACATTCAAGCGCGCCATGAGGTCGAGATAGATATAGCTGATATCGTCCGGCGACTCGATCCAGTCCGGTCGTTCCGACCTGCCGAAGCCGGGCGGCGAAGGGATGATCAGCTCGTGGTCACGCGCAAGCTCGGCGAGCACCAGCGCGTCGAGCTCGAGCGCTTCCTCGCCATAGAGCACCAGCAGGGGGCGCCCTCGCCCACGCCGCTCGATCTCGAGCTCCAGCCCGCTCACCCGCTCCAGGCTCGAATTCCGCTCGGAAACGAGCGCCGGCCGATTCGAGGTGCTCATCCGCGCCACCAGCAGCCAGAGCATAAAGGAGCGCGCCGAACCATCGGCGCGCCGGTTTATTATCGCCTGAGAGAACCGGGAAAGAACTCTGTTTTTATAGGACGATTTCGCGGGGCTGCCGCGCGTACCGACAAGCAAGCTCACGGCGCGAGCTGCAAGCTCACGGCTCGCCGGCCCGGCGGTCGCCGGCCGCAAAATGCCATCAAGTCTTTGACGGTGAACTCATTTTGTCGGCGAACCAGGGGCGCCCCGGCGCAATGACGGGTAACGGCCGGTATCACACCGACCCGCGCGAGGTGGTGGCGAGCTGCGGCTCAGCAGCCATGCTCGGGACGAGCGACGAAGATTCGGCCTCTTCAGCCTCCGCACAAAAATCGTTGCAGTAAAAGCGCTTTGCTCTGCCCTTCCAGGCAGAAGCCTCGACCAACCCTCGTCCGCACGCGGCACAGGTCAGGTTATGCATCTCGTTCTCCGCAATTTTGACCGAAGCGCAAACGCTCGATCCGCGGGCCTGGTTCCTGCGCAGCCGCGCAGCCGGGCGGACATGGCTGTTCGCCTGCTTTGCGCCGCCGAAAGGAGCGCGCTGGCGGATGCAAGAGTCGGATACCGTACTGACCGGCCCGGGTGGAGTGCTTAACTATTCACCAGCGGCAGCGAGTCGGTCGGCGCTCCCGCCTACAAGGGAGCACCATGCCAACGCCATTTCTTGACGATCTCGGATCCGATTCCGAGGCCAGGCGCGTTGTCGGCGTGGCATTCGAAATGGCGCGTGTCGCCCTCGGCCTTGCCGACCATACCGATCTCGCCAACGAGACGATCGCCAGGCGGATGATCGAACTTGTCAAGGCAGGCGAGCGCAATCCCGACCTGTTGTGCGAAGGCGTGCTGAAGGAATTTCGCGAGCAACGCCTGCAACAACAACCCAAATAGATCGGTCATTCAGGCAACGGCGAATCCGGCGAACTCCAACCGACGCGCAGCCGGGCATCCCCGCGGCGCTGGCCTGCAATCAAACGTTGATCAGGGCGTAGGGGCGGCCGCTCGATTTCTCGACCGGGAAGGACACGTTGTAGACCGGCGTGCCACGCGGGGTGCGGCCCTGGTAGCGGCCATGGTGGGCATGACCGTGCACGACGGCGCTCACCTTGAAGCGGTCGATGGTTTCGCCCAGACGCGAGCAGCCCAGGAACGGGAAGATTTCCAACGGCTCGCCTTCGACCGTGTCCGCAATGGGGGCGTAGTGCAGGACCACGACGGCGCGCTCGTTGCGCACCGTGCGCATCGCATTCTCGAGCCGCATGGCTTCGGCCACGGATTCGGCCACGAAGCTCTTGACGATGCTCTCGCCGAATGACGCGAGCATGCGGCGGCCGAAGCCGCCGATGAAGCCTTTCACCCCGACGAAAGCGACGCCGTTTGCCTCGTAGGAGTGGCCGTTGAGCAGGTGCACGCCGGCGGCCTTCAAGATCTTCTCGACCTCTTCCGCCTCGCCGGACTCGTAGTCATGATTTCCCAAGACGCCGACCACCGGGATGGAGCACGCGCGCAGATCGTCCGCGAGGACTTCCGCCTCGCGCGGCTTGCCGACGTCGGTGAGGTCGCCGCAGAGGACGAGCACCTCCGCCTTGGTCGAGATTTCCGCGAACAGCTCCCGCACCAGCGGCGAGCGCTCCTCCCGCACATGCAAGTCGCCGATGGCCGCAAAGGTGACCGTGTCGGGCTCGGCCGCCATATCCTCACTCGCCCCCCTCGTCCGCCTCGGTGAAGCCCCAGTCCTTGACCGCCGGCTCGTAATCGATGTGCGAGAACATTCGCCCGCGGCATATTTTGACGCGCGGGGGCGGCAGCTCGAGCTGCCGCTCGAGGCGGCCCATCAGCTCGTCCATGAGCCAGCGCGGCACGTGTTCGCGCTCGCTCGGATAGGCCCAACGGAAGTTGAGCAGATGCACCAGGAGCACTTCCCAGTGCAGATCCATGTAGGCGAGGAGGCGCCGCCAATCGATGCGATCGTGCTGCTTGAGGATGAGGTGAACGATGTCGGCGCCGTCGTAGCGATGCCGCAGCTGGACGAAGGCTTTGGACCAGATCAGTTCGGTCGGCGCGATCACGCGCACCGGGATGCCGAACACCTCGACGCACGGCGCATGCTCGAACCATTTATCGCTCACCGGCAGGCCGCCGCGCCAGGAGGCGAAGATCACGTCGAAGAAGTCCTCGCCGCGGAAGACCTTGGCGAGCCAACGCTCGTCCTCGATCTCGATGGCATAGCCGAGGCTCTTGAAGCGTTCGATGATGCGCGGGTAATCGCTCGGCTTGCAGAGGATGTCGAGGTCCTTGGTCGCCCGCGTGATGCCGGTGTAGACGCTGAGCGCATAGGTGCCGCCGAGCAGGAACGGCAGAGCGAGCTTGGAGAGCTCGCGCAAGGCGTCTTCGTAGAAGGCGCCGGCCAACGCCGACGGCGCGGTTGGCTCGCCTGCGGCGTGGATGGTGCGAATATTGCTGGCTGCCCTGGTATCGCCTGCCATGAAATCATCGGACAAAATGCTCGGCGCCGGCCGCTATCGATGTCGCGGCGCCTACCGGACAATGTATTGATGCGGATAAAGGTTCCGCTCACGCGCTTGCACGGGCACGGTGCTGACTTTGACGCTAGGGGCTTGGCGCCGGCCGAACCCGAAGAGGGATGCTGTGACCTGGCTCGTGCAACCGCGGCTCGTGAATGATCCCTTCTCGGATCCTGCGCTATTCATCGACTTCCGCTTCGGCCGCCGGGCGCTGCTCTTCGATCTTGGCGACGTGACGCCGTTGTCCGCGCGCGAACTCATGCGCGTCAGTCATGTTTTCGTTTCTCATACCCACATGGATCATTTTGCCGGTTTCGATCGCCTGCTGCGGCTCTGCCTGCACCGTACCGCCCCATTACATCTGGCCGGTCCGCTCGGTTTCCTCGATCAGGTGGAGCACAAATTGAGGGCCTATAATTGGAATCTTCTCGATGCGGACGCGCTCGACTTCAGACTGACGGCAGCCGAATTCGACGCTGATCGAATTGGCCGCGCCGGCGAGTTCCGCGCGCGCGAGGCCTTCCAACGACGCGAGCTCTCCTCGTCGGCGCTGCCGCCGCGCACGCTGCTCGAAGAAGACGAGTTTCGCATCGAGAGCATCGTGCTCGATCACGGCACGCCATGCCTCGGCTTCGCGTTTCAGGAGACGCTGCGCATCAACGTGTGGAAGGAGGGGCTCGATCGGCTCCGGCTTCCGGTCGGCCCCTGGTTGAACGAAGCCAAGCGGGCGGTAAGGCGTGGGGCGCCGGACGACAGCGCTATCCATATCGGCAATGATTTGTCCGTACCGCTCGGCGTGCTCAAGCAGCACGCGCTGCGCACCGCGCGTGGACACCGGATTGCTTACGTCGTGGACGCAGCATTCCACGAGTCGAACATTGCAAGGATCGTCGAGCTCGCGCGCGGCGCCGATCAGCTGTTCATCGAGACTGCATTTCTGGACGAGGATGCGGAGCTGGCCGCCACGCGGCGCCATCTCACCGCCGCGCAGGCGGGCACACTTGCAAGACATGCCGGCGCCGCCCGTGTCGTGCCATTCCATTTCTCTGCGCGCTACGAGGGCCGGGAGGCCGAATTGCGGCGCGAACTCGAGGCTGCGTGGCGCGGATAACGGGCTCCGGACGCCTGCAAGGTTGCCGTTTAGCGCTGGCTCTTGAGGGAAGGAGTCCCGCAATCCGGTTTCTGCTCGATCATGAGCGCCGGGTCACGCGAGCTTGCACGATCGAGACCGGCAATCGACGACAAGGTTGCTGTGAGCCCGGATGTGAGGGAGGGCGAACCGGCGGACGTATGAACGGCATTTTTGTGACGACCGTCAC
>DASQXF010000265.1:0-2624 GCA_035639895.1 Xanthobacteraceae bacterium | reverse complement strand
TTCGCCCACGCCTTGCGCATCGCCTTGGCGGGAAGAAGCAAACTGCACCTCCTTCACGTCTCCCAATACGATGCCGCCGAGGCATTGGCCTTCCCGCACGCGGTTAGCCTGCTCTCGCAATGGGGATTGTCGGACGAGGATGATCCGCCGTGGGTCGTCGCGGACAAGCTCGGAATCGAAGTCGACAACATTCGCTTCAAGTTGCAAGAGCCGACGCGAGCCATCGTCAACTTTCTGAGCGAGGATGAAAGCGAGCTTGTCGTAATCGCGACCCACGGACGGGATGGCGTCTCGCACTGGCTGCAGGGCTCGGTGGCGGAGGCCGTCTTCCGCCGCTCGGCGATCCCGACGCTGTTCATTGCGCCGGGTGCCCGCGGTTTCGTCGATCAGGTGAGCGGCGATGTGAAGCTGCGCCGCGCATTGGTCCCGGTTGACTTCTCGCCCCCGGCAGACCGAACGGTCGACATCATTCAGCGTTTCGGCCAACTTCTGACCGGTGCGACTATCGCGGTCGATCTTCTTCACGTCGGCGAGGCGCCGCCGCCGGTCCATGCCGCGTCGTCGAACGCGCCCGCCTTGCCGCCGGTCATGCTTCGCTCCGGCCACGTGGTGCAGTCGATTGTGGAGGCTGCGATCGAACTCGACGCCGACATCATCGCCATGCCGACCGCGGGACATCACGGCGTTCTCGACGCGCTGCGCGGCAGCACCACCGAGCGCGTCATCCGCCACGCGCCATGTCCGGTGCTGGCATTGCCGGTCGCATCCCGACGTTAGTAGCCCGGCATGAGGGTAAGCGACATGCGGGACCCGGATGTCGCTTCGCTCCATCCGGCCTACCAGGGGCGGACGAACGGAGCAAGCAAACTGACGCAGCATCCAGGCTTGGCTGCCGCGATCGAACTAGTAATATCGACCTCGTCACAGCACCTGCACTCCGGTAGGGAAAATAAAAGCCGAACAACGGCTGCGCGGCACCGGCATCTCGGGAGGCCGGCTGATCCGCAAGGGAGGGAAAGCCATGACCGACACCGTCGCCACGTCGCAACCGTGGTACCGCGGCCTCAGCCGTCACCAGTGGAACATTTTGCTCGCCGCCAATCTCGGCTGGCTGTTCGACGGCTTCGAATTGTACGCGCTGTTCTTGACGGTCGGCCCCGCCATGCGCTCGTTGCTCGAACCGTCGCAGTATCCGCAGATCCCCGCCTATATCGGCACGGTCGTCGCCATCACGCTCCTCGGCTGGGGGATCGGCGGCATCGTCGGCGGCGTCCTTGCCGATTACATCGGGCGCAAGCGCACGATGATTCTCGCGATCCTCGCCTACTCGATCACAACCGGGCTCACCGCGATCTCGTTCGACTGGGTCTCGTTCGCGATCCTGCGCTTCCTCGTCGGCATCGCCATCGGCTCGGAATGGGCGACCGGCTCCTCGATGATGGCGGAGCTGTGGCCCGATCATGCCCGCGGCCGCGGCGCCGGTCTCATGCAATGCGGTATCGGCATCGGCTTTTTCATCGCCTCTTTCGTGTGGCTTTATGTCGGCGCGCTCGGCCCCGAGTCTTGGCGGTATTTGTTTCTCATCGGGATCTTGCCGGCGGCACTGACATTATGGATTCGCACCTCGATCCCGGAATCGGAAAAGTGGGAACAGATCGATGCGCGCCGCAAGGCGGCGCTTGCGCGACAACGTAGCGGAACGGTGCTGGCGGCGGAGGAGCACGCGCTCACGCGGTTCACCGCCGCGGATTTGTTCGCAAACCCGGAGATCCGCCGGCGCACCATCATCGCGGTGTTGCTGTCCTTGAGCACCACGCTCGCCTGGTGGGGCGTGTCATCGTGGCTGCCGCCCTACACCGCCTCGCTTGCGACAAAAGCCAATCTGCCGCCGCAGCAATGGGCCGCCTATGCCGGCATGGCCTATAATGTCGGCGGCATCCTCGGCTATATCTGCCTCGGGTTCCTCGCCGATTGGATCGGACGCCGGCCGACCGCCATGCTGTACTTCGCCATGGCGTTCCTCATGACGCCCGTCCTGTATCTGTGGACGCAGGACCTCAATCTCTTGCTGCTTGTCGCCGCCATCAACGGGTTTTTCACGTTGGGGCAGTATTCGTGGATGCCGGTGTGGCTGCCCGAACTGTTCCCTACGCGCTCGCGCGGCACCGGCATCGCCTTCGCGTTCAATGCGCCGCGCTTCATCGCCTTCCTCGGCCCGCTGTTCGCCGGCACGCTGATCGTGCAATTCGGCGGCTACGGCAAGGCGGCGATGATCTTCGCCTGCATCTACTTCCTGGGATTAGTCGCCGCGCCGTTCCTGCCGGAAACAAAAGGAAAGCCGCTGCCGGAGGACGTGTGAATTCGAGTCGGATAGTCCGTGGGCAGCTTCACCGAACGGGACTATCTCGGAGGCCTTTGCGGCGCGCACGCTCGTCCCGCGAGCAGGCGTCCTCGCTAAGCTTGACGCGCTTTTTTTATCCTCGCTGTCAAAGGCGAGTCTTCGCACGAAGCGCAGCAATACCTATTTTTTCTCCGCGATTTCCTGGATGAATGGTTTCCACTGCGCGATTTCCTGGTCGATCTGCGCACGGTACTGCTCGGGCGTGGTCTTGACCGTGTCGGCA
>DASQXF010000264.1:0-6374 GCA_035639895.1 Xanthobacteraceae bacterium | reverse complement strand
GGTCGTATTCGAACGAATGGCCCCGGCGCAGCCCGTGCACCCGGCGAGCGACCATCCGTAAGTCCGTCCGCAGAGCGGCTGCGAGCCGTCGGCACCGGCTATCCGCCGGTCTCGGCAACGAAGCCCGCCGCCTCGATGCCGGCGATCGCCGCCGCCTCGTCGTTGTCGGAGGTGTCGCCGGAGACGCCCACAGCACCGAGCAATGCGCCGGCCTTGTCGCGGATGAGCACGCCGCCCGGCACCGGCACCAGCGCGCCGCCGCTCATCTCGATCAGCGCGGCCGCCATGTGGGGACGCTCGACGCCGATCTGGTGCAACCGCCGCGACCCCGACCCAAAGGCGACCGATCCGAAGGCCTTGCCGGAGGCAATCTTGGACCGCAGGATCGGATTGCCGTCCTCCTCGGCATAGGCCCGCAGCGCTCCGCGACTGTCGACCACGGCGATGCCGAGGGGCTTGAGCTTCTTCTCGCGCGCGGCGGCGAGGGTCTTGTCGAGGATGGTGCGGGCTTGAGCAAGCATCAATGTCATCACGTCTCTCCCTGATCACGGCGATGGCCGCATCGAATAGCGCAAGCTCGCCGCAAGAACCATCATGAGCCGCGACTTTCAGCTTCCGGGCCGCTCGCCGGTCATCGCTTGTGAGGGCATGGCCGCCACCTCGCATCCGCTGGCGAGCCTCGCCGCCATCGAGGCGTTGCGCGCTGGAGGCACCGCGGCCGACGCCGCCGTGACCGCGGTCGCGGTGCTGTGCGTGGTCGAGCCGCACATGACCGGCATCGGCGGCGATTGCTTCTGCATGCTGCACGTGCCGGGGAAACCGGTCTGGGGCTACAACGGCTCCGGCCGAGCCGGCGCACGCGCATCGCTCGACGCGCTGAGGGCGCGGGGCATTCGCGCGATCGCCTCGGACTCGATCCATGCCGTGACCGTGCCGGGCGCCATCGACGCCTGGGCGGCAATCCTTGCGGCGCATGGCCGCTTTTCCCTCGATCGCGCGCTCGCGCCGGCGATCCACTACGCCGAGAGCGGATTCCCCGTTGCGTCGCGCATTGCCTGGGACTGGGCTCGGGAGGTCGAGAAACTCAGTACCGACCCCGGCGCTGCCCGGCATTTTCTGTTCGGCGGCTGCCCACCGGCGGAAGGCGACGTCGTCAAGCTGCCGGCGCTCGCGAACACCCTCAGGACGATCGCGGAGAAAGGGCCGTCCGCCTTCTACGAGGGACCGATCGCCGATGACATGGTCGCCACCCTTGCCGCGCGCGGCTCCTTCTTATCCAGCGAAGACTTTGCCCGTCATCGTGGCGACATCGTCGCGCCGATCGCCGCGAATTACCGCGGGCTCGACGTGTTGGAATTGCCGCCCAACACCCAAGGCCTGACCGCGTTGGTGCTACTCAATATCCTGGAGCGCTTCGATCTCGCCGCACTCGACCCGCTTAGCGCCGAGCGCTTCCATGTCGCGCTTGAGGCGGCGCGTCTCGCCTATGCCGTGCGCGATACCCACCTCGCTGACCCCGCTTTCATGCGCGCCGCGGTCCCGGCGCTGCTCGACAAGCGTTTCGCGGCGGACCTCGCCGGCCGTATCGACCGGGCGCGACGGGTGCGTTTGCCGAGCGCGCCGTCGCCATCCGAAAGCGACACCGTCTACCTCGCCGTGGTCGATCGCGATGGCATGGTGGTGTCGCTGATCAACACGCTCTATTCCCATTTCGGCGTCGGCATCTGCACCGAGCAGACCGGCATCGTGTTCACCAACCGCGGCGCCTGTTTCGTGGTCGATCCCGACCATCCCAATGCATTCGGCCCGAGCAAGCGGCCGATGCACACTATCATCCCGGCGCTTGCCTTCCGTGGCGGGCATTGCGAGCTCTCGTTCGGCGTGATGGGCGCGCATTATCAGCCCATGGGACACGCGCAGATCGTCACCAACATCGTCGACTATGCCATGGACGTGCAGGCGGCGATCGATGCGTCGCGCGCGTTCTTTGTGGGAGGAATGAGCGTCGTCGAACGCGGACTGCCGCCAGCAGGCATCGAAGGACTTTTAGCGCGGGGGCACGAGGTGGCGCTCGCGTCCACCCCGTGGGGCGGCGCGCAGGCGATCCGCATCGACCGGGAGCGCGGCGTGCTGATCGGCGGCTCCGATCCGCGCAAGGACGGCTGCGCGCTGGGGTACTGACAGCCTCAACGACGGTGTTAGGCCGCGAGTATTGATGGTGGCTAGGCCTTGTCCTTGTCGCTCAAGCGGTCGAGACGCTTCTGCATCTCTTCCATCTGACGCTTGAGGTCGCTGATTTCTTCGCTGCTGCTGCCCGCCGGCGCGTTGCCCTTGTCGGCTTCGGCGGACGACTGTCCCTCGCGCCGCGCAAACGGCGTGAACATGGCAAAGGCGCGTTCGAACATCTCCATGTTCCGCCGCACCTGGTCCTCGAGCGCGCCGAACGGGCTGCCGCCGAAGGCTTGCGCCATCTGTTGGCGAAATTTCTCCTGCTCGCGGGTAAGCGAGTTGATGGAGACTTCAAGATAGCGCGGGACCAGCATCTGCATGCTGTCGCCGTAGAAACGGATGAGCTGGCGCAAAAAGGCGATTGGCAGCAGGCTCTGCCCCTCTTTGTTCTCCTGCTCGAAAATGATCTGTGCCAACACCTGCCGCGTGATGTCCTCGCCGGTCTTGGCGTCGTGAACGATGAAATCCTCGCCCGCCTTCACCATGGCTGCGAGGTCTTCGAGCGTGACGTAGGTGCTCGTGCCGGTATTGTAGAGCCGTCGGTTGGCGTACTTCTTGATGGTGACCGGTTCCGCAGCCATTGGTGAGCTCGGTTGGCGCCTCCGCGTTGGGCAGCATAGCCTGTTTTTTTTGAGCGCGGCCACCGTTTTATCTGCCGCGCCGTGGTGGCGGCAACGCGCCGGCAGCGTCACCTGCGGCCGAACCGCTGCGGAACAGACCGGCAATCCTTCCAATTGACAGGCCAGTACCCACATTCCAAGGATGCGGCCACGGGCGGCGGGATCACCGGCGCCTCTTGCGGGCTTGCCCGGAACTGATCGTCAGCCGACAGGCGAGTCTCCGCTGCCGTCCAGCCGGATACCGAAGGGAGTTATGACATGAAAGACGATATCGTCATCGTCGCCGCGGCCCGCACGCCAGTCGGTGCCTTCAACGGGGCGTTTGCGACGCTCCCGGCCCACGAATTGGGGAAAGTCGCGATTCAGGAGACGCTCCAGCGCGCCGGCGTCGAAGGCGCGCAGGTCTCCGAGGTCATCTTGGGTCAAATTCTCACCGCCGGCCAAGGCCAGAATCCGGCGCGCCAAGCCTCCGTCGCCGCCGGCATTCCCGTCGAGAGCCCCGCCTGGGGCGTCAACCAGCTCTGCGGTTCCGGCCTGCGTGCGGTCGCCCTCGGTTACCAGGGCATTCTCAACGGTGATTCCGAGATCGTCGTGGCTGGAGGTCAGGAATCCATGAGCCAGGCGCCACACTGCGCGCATCTGCGCGGCGGCGTGAAAATGGGCAATTTCGACATGGTTGACACCATGATCAAGGACGGCCTGTGGGACGCATTCAACGGTTACCACATGGGCAACACCGCCGAGAATGTCGCGCGGCAGTGGCAGATTACTCGCGCGCAGCAGGACGAGTTTGCGGTGGCGTCACAGAACAAAGCGGAGGCTGCGCAGAAGGCAGGTCGCTTCAAGGACGAGATCGTGCCGGTAACGGTGAAAACACGCAAAGGCGACGTCGTGGTGGACAGCGATGAGCATCCCAAGCACGGAACCACGCTCGAGACGATCGCCAAGCTGCGCCCAGCCTTCGCCAAGGATGGCACGGTCACCGCTGCCAATGCGTCCGGGATCAACGACGGCGCGGCGGCGGTGGTGTTGATGAAGGCGAGCGAAGCGGCCAAGCGCGGAAAGACGCCGCTCGCGCGCATCGTATCCTGGGCCCATGCCGGGGTTGATCCCTCGATCATGGGCACCGGGCCTATTCCGGCGTCGCGTGCGGCGCTCAAGAAAGCCGGCTGGAACGTCGGCGATCTCGACCTCATCGAAGCAAACGAGGCATTTGCCGCGCAGGCTTGCGCCGTCAACAAGGACCTCGGCTGGGACACCTCGAAGGTCAATGTCAACGGCGGGGCGATCGCCCTCGGCCATCCCATCGGTGCCTCGGGTGGGCGCGTGCTGGTCACGTTGCTCTACGAAATGCAGAAGCGCAACGCGAAGAAGGGCCTCGCCACGCTTTGCATCGGCGGCGGCATGGGCATTGCGATGTGCGTCGAAAGGTGAGACGACATTAAGGAGTCGGACGACGGCACAAGCGCCGACGCGAGCATCGCGTTCGGCGTCTGCCGGCGAGCTAAATGGCTCGTCCTAGGGAGGAGTGGACATGTCACGCGTCGCGGTAGTGACGGGCGGAACGCGCGGAATCGGTGAAGCGATATCGATGGCTCTCAAGGCCGCCGGCTATAAGGTCGCCGCCAATTACGGCGGCAACGATGCGGCAGCGCAGAAATTCAAAACCGCGACCGACATTCCCGTCTACAAATGGGACGTCTCCTCCTACGAGTCCTGCGCCTCCGGCCTCAGGCAAGTCGAGGCCGACCTCGGTCCGGTCGAGGTGTTGGTCAATAATGCCGGCATCACCCGCGACACCATGTTTCATCGCATGACGCCGGAGCAATGGAGCGCGGTGATCAATACCAATTTGAGCTCGCTGTTCAACATGTGCCGGCCGGTGATCGAAGGCATGCGCAGCCGCAAATTCGGCCGCATCATCAACATCTCGTCGATCAACGGCCAGAAGGGACAAGTCGGTCAGAGCAACTATTCCGCCGCCAAGGCCGGGGAGTTGGGCTTTACCAAAGCGCTGGCGCAGGAAAGCGCCAGGAGCGGCATTACCGTCAACGCCGTGTGTCCCGGCTATATCGCGACTGAAATGGTCAAGGCAGTGCCGCAGGACGTGCTGGAGAAGAACATCCTGCCGCATATTCCGATCGGCCGACTGGGAGAGCCGGAGGAAATCGCGCGTTGCGTCGTCTTTCTAGCCTCCGACGATGCCGGCTTGATTACCGGCGCGACGTTGACGGCAAACGGCGGACAGTACCTCGTTTGAGACGCTGGAGCGCGCTCGCTTCCATTTGGTGCAGAACCTCACACGGTGGCGCCCGCGGGCGCCCACCCCTTTGGGGCTAGCTCGAAGATACTGAACTCGAATCCCGGCGCGACGGTGCAGCCGACCAGCGTCCACTCTCCCAGGCTCTGCGCCGCCTGCCACGCGTGAGCCGGCACGATCGCCTGCGGCCGCTCGCCGGCAGCAAGATCAGCTCCCAGCGTGACCCGCTCGATCGGACCCTTGGCGTCGGTTGCCAGCTCGAGCTTGAGCGGCGCTCCCGCGTGGTAATGCCAGACCTCGACCGCGTCGACCCTGTGCCAATGCGAGCGCTCACCGCGCGCCAGCAGGAAATAGATCGCCGTCGATGCCGCGCGTGCGCCGTTCACCGTGCGGGGATCACGGAACGTCTGGCGATAATGTCCGCCTTCGGGATGTGGTTCGAGATCGAGCAGGCGCATGACCTCGGCGGCGGAGAGCATTATGACCTCTTCGCGAAAGGTTGATTGTCTTCCGGAGATGACAATCTTACTCTGCTGGCGCGTTCCGTGCGAGGTCGTTCGCTCCGGCCGCGCCTCGAAGAAGGGGGAGACACCAGATGACGATGCATCGTTTTCAAATCGTGGCGTTTGCGGCGGCGTTCTTGCTGCTGGCGGCGACCGAGCGCGGCGCACAGGCGCAAAACGAATGGGTCAATGCGCTGCGCCAAGGCGGATATGTGATCGTCTTCCGTCACGGCGCAACGCACCAGGACCAGGCCGATACCGATCCGCTCAATCCCAAGAACGTGGCGCAGCAGCGCCAACTCAACGAAGCCGGCCGAGCGAAAGCCAAGGAGATCGGCGAGGCGTTCCGCAAGCTTCGGATTCCTATCGGGCAGGTGCAGAGCAGCCTGTTCAATCGCGCGGTCGAGACCGGCACGCTGATGAATCTGGGCGAGGTGACGAGCTCGCCCGACTATAGCGAAGGGGGATTGGTCGTCACTCCGATCGAGAACAATCGGCGTGCCCAAGCGCTGCGCAAGGTTGCGGCAACCGTGCCGCCCGCCGGCACCAATATCATCGTCGTCACCCACAAGCCCAATATCCTCGATGCTTTCGGCAAGGAATGGTTCGACGTGCGCGAAGGCGAGGCCTCCGTGTTCCAGCCAGGCGGCGGCGGCTACAAATTGATCGTCCGCGTGCAGGCCGACGAGTGGAGCAAGGTGGCGCAAGCGGCACCGAACTGAGGTTCGCGGAGCCGAAATGCGCTGCAGGTTCGCTGCCGCG
>DASQXF010000263.1:0-2197 GCA_035639895.1 Xanthobacteraceae bacterium | reverse complement strand
CCCGCCGAGGCCGAATATGGCGACCTTCTTTCCGAAGAAGGCGGTGACAGGAATCATCACCGCAGCTTGAGCGTGGACAGCCCCACCAGCGCGAGCACGACCGAAATGATCCAGAACCGGATCACGATCTGTGGCTCGGTCCAGCCGAGCTGCTCGAAATGGTGATGGATCGGCGCCATGCGAAACACGCGTTTGCCGGTGAGCTTGAACGAAACCACCTGCACGATCACCGAGACAGCTTCGAGCACGAACAGCCCGCCGACGATGCCAAGCACGACCTCGTGCTTGGTCGCGACCGCGATGGCGCCCAGCATGCCGCCGAGCGCAAGCGAACCGGTGTCGCCCATGAATACCGATGCCGGCGGCGCATTGAACCAGAGGAAGCCCAGTCCCGCCCCGATCACGGCGCCGCAAACTACCGCCAGCTCGCCGGTCCCGGACACGAAATGGAGTTGCAGATATTCTGAAAGGACGCCGTTGCCGACGACCCAGGCGAAGACGCCGAAGCAGCCGGTCGCGATCATGACCGGAACGATCGCCAGCCCGTCGAGCCCGTCCGTCAAGTTCACCGCGTTGGCGGCGCCGACGATGATGAACGCGCCGACCGCGATGAAGAACCAGCCGAACGGAATTACCAACTCCTTGAAGAAGGGAAAGGTGAGCGATGTCGCGAACGGTTGGCGTCCGAGTGACACGATGACGTAGCAAGCCGCCACCGCGATCAACACCTCGATCGTCATGCGAAGCTTGCCGGAAAAGCCGGCATGCGTCTGCTTGGTGACCTTCAGGTAGTCGTCATAGAAGCCGATGGCGCCGAACGTCAGCGTCACGCCGAGCACGATCCAAACATAGCGGTTGGCCAAATTGGCCCACAGCAGGGTCGACACCACGAGACCGAACAGCATCATCAGCCCGCCCATGGTCGGCGTGCCTTTCTTGGTGATCAGATGTGATTGCGGTCCGTCACTGCGGATCGGCTGTCCCTTGCCCTGCGCAAGCCGCAGCTGGTCGATGATCGAGTGACCGAACAGAAAAACGAACACCAGCGCGGTAAACATCGCTCCACCGGTCCGGAACGTGATGTAGCGCAGGACGTTGAGAGGCCCGATCGTGTCCGAGAATGCGGAGAGCCAGTAGAACATGGATCAGCCGTTGACGGTGGAAGCTTGGGCGGAGGCGAGAACCGGCGTCTCGCGCTGATAGCGGCTTTGCAAAGCCTTGACGATGGGCGCCATGCGCGAACCGAGCGATCCCTTGACCATGACGGCATCGCCCGCCTGGACTGCAGCAAGCACCTGCGATTCGAGCGCGGCCGAGGTCTCGGCATAGCCGCCCTTGCGCGCGGAGGGAAGCGCCTCCCATAAGGCGCGCATCAGCGGGCCGCAGCAGAATACGAGATCAATGCCATGGGCGAGCACTGCGACCGCCAGTTCGCGATGCAAGTCGGCGCCGCGGGGCCCGAGTTCCAGCATGTCGCCGAGCACCGCAATGCGCCGGCCGAGCTGGCGCAGATCGGTCTGGCCGAGCAAGGCGAGCGCCGCACGCATCGAGGCCGGATTGGCATTGTAGCTTTCGTCGATCAGGAGCGCGGTGCCGCGGGGCATGTGTAGCGTCAGGCGGGAGCCGCGTCCGCTCGCCGGCTGCAGATCTGCCAGCGCCAGCGCCGCGAGCGCAAGGTCAGCGCCGACCAGCGCGGCCGCCGCCAGCACGGAAAGCGAGTTGAGGACCAGGTGCCGGCCGGGCGCGCCGAGCTTGTAGGTGACGTCGGTTCCGAGGATCCGCGCCTGGACGGTAGAGGTCTCCGCTTGCAGCGAGCACTTGATGAGCCGCGCATCGGCGCGCGCATGCTCACCAAACGAAACGATGCGCTCGACGCCGGCGTCGCGCGCGCGGCCCTCGAGGCGCGTGAACTGCGGGCTGTCGCGGTTGATGACCGCGGCACCGCCGCGCTCGACCCCCAGGAAGATTTCCGCCTTGGCGTCGGCGATCGCCTCGAGCGAGCCGAAGAATTCGAGATGCACCGGCTCGACGGCGGTGACAATCGCGACCTGCGGCCGTGCCAGGCGAGTTAGCGGCTCGATCTCGCCAGCATGATTCATGCCGATTTCGAACACCGCGTAGCGGGCGCTCTGCGGGCAGCGCGCGAGCGAGAGCGGCACGCCCCAGTGATTGTTGTAGGAGGCGACCGAAGCATGGG
>DASQXF010000262.1:0-4078 GCA_035639895.1 Xanthobacteraceae bacterium | reverse complement strand
CGGTCGGCGACTGCGACGGAAGTCTGCGCGCTTCTCACCGTTGAAGATGCCGTCGACGTAGCTGGCCGCGCCGGTGGCAGCCGGTCATCGGGCCGCAGGGAATGAACTCGACATTGGCGCGATTTGTCCTTCGTTATGGCTCACGCCGATGCCTGGATCGTTCTTTGCGATTCTTGCTTCGTGTAGCAATCCTTGCAGGCAATGCGGGGCCAACGGCGCTCAACGCCAATTGCTTGGCCCGCTTCGCGATGTTGAGGCCTGCTGTAAACTTGGCGACGCTTTGCGGATCGCTCTCGTGAGAGACAGGTTGGTCGCCTAAGTTGGTGATCAAGGCTCTGAACAGGGTTTGCACGTGGGTTTCGTATGCGGCTTCGATGGCGGCCGCCTCCGGACTGTTGTTGGGGCTCGGCATAATCTCTCCTGTTGTATGCGGCGCTGGCCGGGTCAAAATCCACCCACGCTATTGCCGTCTCCCGGATGCAAATAGCATGCAAACAGGCATTCGTTCAGCGTCTTAACGCGAAGGCGAGCGCATCCTCCAATCGATCGTCGCCCCAAAAGATTTCCGGACCGATTGCAAACGTTGGCGCCCCGAAAATGCCGAGCTTGCGGGCGGCATCCGTCGCCATCTTCAACAGACGCTCGCCCTCTGCGCCCTTCGCGCGGGCGATGGTCGGCGCTGGCGACTTATCGAGCGAAGCAAGAACACGCTCGACATGATCGTCGACACCTGGCGCGCGCCGCCCAATGAACCATTGGTGAAATGTCGCTCGCGAGTAGTCCCCGCACCATTTTTCTTGCGCTGCGATGAGGCCGACCCGTAACGCGAGGAGCTCGGGATCAGCCGGGTATGGCGCCCGGCCGGCGAACGGGATCTTGTGGCGAGCGGCGCGCCGCTCGACGTCGTGCCAGAAATAGTTCATCTTCACTTCGTTCTTCGTGAATGCGGTATTGTTCTGCTCAATCAAAATTTCGCGAAGGTTGAACGGCTGCCAACGCACCTCGACGCCCGCCGCGGAGGCGAGCGCGCCGATACGCATGACCGACAGATAGGAGTGGATGCTGCCGTAGAAGAAATAGAAGTCGAGAATGTGCGCCATGGCTCAACTCCGCGCCAAGCGATTGAGGACTGGGTGCTGCGAGCGCGTAGTCTTATCGTCGCCCAGTGCCGGAAAAGATAATATCGGATAAGATTTGGCAGGTCTGAAAAACCCCATGCGCAACAGCACCATCCGCGTCGCCACCTTCGCCGGGCCCGGCGCCGAGCCGGTCATCCGCTCGGTGCCGTGGCCTCACGTGCAAAAAAACGCGGCGCTCATTCAGATCGGCGCCTGCGGGGTGTGCGGCACCGACCTTCACATCTTGAAAGGCCACTGGCCCAAGCCGTTGCCGTGGCCGTTCACGCTGGGCCACGAGCTGGGCGGCGTCATCGTCGAAGCAGGCCGCGAATTCAGCGAAGATTTCATGGGCAAGCCGCTCCGCGTCGGCTCGAAGGTGATGATCCCGCCGCTGATGCCGTGCGGGCGCTGCTATTACTGCGTGCATTATCCGCAGCAAGCCAACAAGTGCCTGACCCCGGTCTATTACGGGCGCTATCTCGGCTTCGACAAGCCGCCGCATCTATGGGGAGGTTTCGCGGAATACGTCTATGTCGATCTCGACATGCTGCCGGGAACGAAGGTCTACAAGCTCCCCGACGACATGCCGCTGCGCCTGGGGGCGCTCTCGGAGCCGCTGACCTCCTGCATCCGCGCCTTCAACCGCGCGGTCCGCGCCGGCGGATTCACCTGGGGCGACACCGTCGTGATCCAGGGATCCGGGCCGATCGGCATTCTCGCCATCGCCGCCGCCCGCGAGATGGGCGCCGGGCGGGTGATCTGCGTCGGCGCGCCCGAACAGCCACGGCTCGCGCTCGCGCGCAAGTTCGGTGCCGAAGCCACGGTCAATATCGAGGAGGTCACAGAGCCGCAGCAGCGGATCGAGCGCGTGCGCGACATCGTCGGCGGCTTCGGCGCCGACCTCGTGATGGACTGTTCCGGCCATCCGAGCGCCGGCCCCGAGGGCATCGAGATGCTGCGCGACGGCGGCACCTACGTGGAGATGGGGCAGTTCACCGACGCCGGCTCGATCGCCACATCCTGGCACCGCATCTGCGCCAAGGACCTCAACGTGCTCGGCTCTTGGGCGTTCACCGCCAACGACCTGCCGCTCGGCGTCGACATGCTCGACCGCGCCCGCAACAAATATCCCTGGCTCGACATGCAGACGCTCTATTCGTTCGACGAGGACGGCATCTCCCGCGCGGTGAAGGACGCGATGGCGATGAAGACGGTCAAGTCGACCATCGTGCCCTGGCCGGAGCTGGTGTGAGCGCAGGCCCACATCCGGACCCACCGCTCGTAGCCCGGATTGAGCTCGTCGCCCGGATGAGCGCGGCAAAATCCGGGTAGAATTCCCGCATATCGTTTCGCTCACGCGGGCTACGTTCTGGTGTGAGCGGAGCACCGCCGCGCGAACGAGTCCCTAGTTTCGTGTCTCAGCCGAAGGGTGCACTCCAGAACATATTCCCTGTTTTTCTCCTGTTGTTTACAGGGAACCAGCATCCTGCGCGCCCGCAGGCAAGAAAAAGCTTGACCCCGCGTAACAGAATCTTCCACAAATTCTGTATTCATCCGAACTGCGCCAGAAGCCCGGGCTAACCGCCGCGGGCTTTTTTCATTGCCGCATCACCGCGCCGGGTGAGCGCGCGGGCGCGCGCACGCGTCCGCGCGCGGCGGTTTTTTTCACTGCAACGAAAGGAGACACAAACCATGCAGTTTCAGAAAGGCCAAAGCGGCAATCCGGCCGGCCGCCCGCGCGGATCGCGCAATAAGATGACAGTCCTCATGCAAAACCTCCTCGAGGGCGAAGCCGAGGCGATCGCGCGCAAGGTGATCGACATGGCCAAAGACGGCGATATGGCCGCAATCCGCGTGTGCATGGACCGCTTGGTCCCGGCGCGACGGAGCGCCGCGATCGCCTGCGAGCTGCCGCCGCTCGAGACCAGGGGCGACGCGGTGTCGGCCATGGCGGCGATCATCGCGGCGGTCGCCGCCGGCGACGTCACGCCGACCGAGGCCGCTAGCCTCGCCAGGGTAATCGATCGCTACATGTTCGCGCGCTCGCTCGCGGAGTACGAGGAGCGCCAGGCAGGCCCGCCGGCGAGCAATGACTGCCAAGCACATCTGCGGTCCCTGTAAATAACAGGAGTTGAAAAACAGGACGCGATGGCCCGGATGTCGTGCAGCGCGCGTGTTTCTTGGCGCGAGTACCGCACCGCTCGTTCGCGGCTCTCGGCGCGTGCCCTGTTTTTTCGCCCTCTTGTTTACAGTAGGCCCGGACGACGGGCAACGCGCCGCATTTATTTCTCTCCGTTCGTCCCGGCGAGAGCGGAAACGCAGAACTCTGTCGCCGCGCTTCATCGCCGCGATCTGTCCCGGCATCGCGCCCATGGGCGCGATCTCGATGTCTTGCGTCGCGGGCTGCCCCTCGCGGGGACGAGCGGATACAGGCGGTGATCAGCCTCATTAGGACAACTTCCTTTTCAGCAACCGCTCGGCGTTGCCGGCGAAGATCTTGCGCCGGTCGGCGTCGGCGATGTCGAGGCGCTTGACGACGTCGATCGTCGGCGCGATCGGACCGAGCGGCGTGTCGGTCGCGAACACCACGTGCTCGGTTCCGAAGAATTCGAGCCCGCAACGCACCGCGTGGATACCGCCGCCGAACAGCGCGGTGTCGCCGTAGAAATCGCGCATGTAATCGAGATGCGGCCGCTTGAGCGACGGTAGGATCTGCGAATAGTCCTCGTCGCTGGTGCGGCTGCCCAGCACATCGAGGCCGGCGCCGACGCGGCCGTCGTAATAGGGGATCATGCCGCCGAGATGGTGGGTGATGATCTTGAGCCGCGGATAACGGTCGAATAGGCCGCAAAATGCCATGCGCACCATGGCTACCGAGGTGTCGTAGGGCCAGCCGAAGCACCACCACATTTCGAAACGCGACTTCTACTCTTTCGGATAGTCCGGCATGCTCGCGGTGC
>DASQXF010000261.1:0-2493 GCA_035639895.1 Xanthobacteraceae bacterium | reverse complement strand
GGGCCTGGAGCCGGCGTGACGTTTTCCCCTCGCCCCGCCTTGCAGCGAGGATGGGCCAATCACCTGTGCTGCGTGATGGTGTCCACCAGTGCGAGCCGCCCCTTCTTGACCTCGGCGAGTGCGCGCAACAGCGCGGGACGCACGTCCTGCGGCTTGTCGATCGGGCCCTCGCCGTAGCAGCCCATGGCGCGGGCCAGCGCGCCGAAGTCGGGCTCTGGAGCGAACAGGTCCATGCCGATATGGGCCTTGGACTCGTCGGTCCCGCGCAATCGCGCCATGCGGATCTGGTGCTCCCAGTCGTTGTAGTAGGCGCGGTTGTTGTGCATGACGACGAGCATCGGGATTGCATATTTGGCGGCGATCCAGAGCGCCCCGGCGTCGAACATCAGATCGCCGTCGGGCTGGATGTCGACGACGACGCGGCCCGTGCCTTTGTGCGCGAGCGCCACGCCGAGCGAGATGCCGATCTGCGTCGAGGTGCCGAGCTCGACGCCCGGATGCCGGTAGGCCTTGTCGAAATCCCAGAGCTTGCGCACCTGCTGCTTGAGCGTGTTTGCCGTGAGCACCCAGTCCTCGTTCTTGATCACCTCCCAGACTTCAAGCGCGAGCCGGGCGAAGGTGATCGGGGACGCGTCCCAATTGTGCCGCGCCTCCTCTTGCCATTTTGCCCAGACGTCATCATGGCGCTTGCCCATCGCGGCCTTGCGCTCGGCGATGCGGGACGCGAGCTTGCCGTCGCGCGCAATACGCTCCTTGCACAAGCGCGTGAGCGCCGGAATGCCGAGCGCGGTGTCGCCCAAGGCGCGAATCGAGCAGGGCTGCATGCGGCAATAGTCGAACGCCCACTTGCTGATATTGATCTCGCCAAACCCGATCTCGACGAAATCGCACGAGGCCGGCGTGAGCAGTTCGCGCGTGCGCGTGGCGCTGTCGAGCGCGGTGAGCTGCTTCTCCCAATCATTCACGTCGAGACCCACGACCAGATCGGTGTGGCGCAGCGATGCCTGGTCCATGCTCAGGCACAGCGGGTGCTTGTTGGGAAAGTTGAGCGCGCCGTTGACGTCCCACACCGCCGCCCCGGCGGTCTCCGCCAACGTCACGATGCTCTCGAAGCCGCCCGCGCGCCGACCCGCGTATTCCGCGAGCAGCATGGGATGCTCGGCGGCAAGCAGCTTCTCCGCGATTGCGGCGATCGCATCGGGATCGGGCGCCATCGGCGCTGGGGTCGCCGCCGCGCCGGCGGGCGGCAGCGGCACGTTCGCGGCGAGCGGCGCCTCCTGCAACGCCGCGTCGTAACACACATAGACCGGGCCCTGCGGCTCGGTGGTCATGATGGAATAGGCGCGCGCGAAGCTTTCCGGCACGCCCTCGATTGAGGTCGGCTGGTAGTCCCATTTGACGTAGTCGCGCACGGCATTGCCCTGAACCAGGGCCGAATGCGTCCAGTCGATGTGCGGGCGCCGCTTACCTTCGTCCATCGGGCCGGTCGCGCCGATGATGAAGATCGGGGCCCGGTCGATGTAGGCGTAATAGATTGCCATGCACGCGTGCAGCAGCCCGACGACATCGTGCAGGATCACCGCCATCGGCCGGCCGGTTGCCTTGGCATAGCCGTGCGCGATCTGTACCGCGATCTCCTCGTGTTGGCACAGCATCATCGGCGGCTCGTTGCCGCCGTAATTGACGAGCGAATCGTGCAAGCCGCGGAAGCTTGCGCCGGGATTGAGCGTGATGTGCGGGAAGCGGTAGCGCTTGATCAGATCGACGATCACATCGGATTGCCAGCCGCGATAGTTGGCCGGCTTGCTTTGCCCCATCTGTTCCTCAATCTGCCCGCGCTTGCGATCCATCATGCCGACAGCTGGAGCGTGCCCGATCAGAGTGAATCACTCTCGCATCCTTGATGCCCGCGGACATAAGCGCGTTCACGCTCGTCGTCGGGCGCGCATTGCCGCCGATCACTCCATATCGACGCAACGCGCGCGCCGGCAACGCGTTAAGCTTCACCGCGCCGGCTGTTGGCCAGCCTCGAATCCCGGCGCGCTTTCCACTTGATCGAACCAGTCGAAGCCCATCTCCTTGACGATGCGGTTGCTCATCATGATGAGCCGCGTCTCCGCAGTCGCGAAGTGCTGGTGCGTGGTGAAGGGCGGAATATAGATGTAATCGCCCTCTTTCCACTCGAACTTCTTCGGCACTTCGGCCCATTCCCATTTGAACGCCTCGAGACAATCAAACTTCATGTCCCAGTGCAGGTCGTAGCCCGAGCCCTCGACCACGAAGATGATTTCCTCCCACATGTGGCGATGCTTGCCCGAGCGCTCGCCGACCTTGAGGAACTGCATATAGGCCTCGACGCAGCATTCGCGCGTGTTCAGGCGATGATGGACGAGATGCTTGATCAAGCCATCAGGGCAACGCTCCCACGGCATCTCCTCGGCTTTGACGACATTTGTCCGCGTCTCGTACTGCTTGCGGAAATTCTGCGAGGCC
>DASQXF010000260.1:0-2422 GCA_035639895.1 Xanthobacteraceae bacterium | reverse complement strand
GGATCGCGCTTTCCGCCTTATGCGATGGGAAGCCTTGTCTATGTCGGCGGGGTTTCGCTCGGCGATGCCTATGCGGTCCGCGGGATCGACGGCACAACGGTCGGCGAGGAGTTGCGGCGCATCGGCTATGTCGGCGATGCGAGGCCCGGCTTTCTCACGCCGCATGCATACTTGGAGCTGCACATCGAACAAGGGCCTGTTCTCGAAAGCGAAGGTCTTGTCATCGGCGCAGTGGAGGGCATCACCGGTCTCTCCTGGACGGAGGTCTCGATCACCGGACGCTCCGCGCACGCCGGTACGACGCCGATGCATCTGCGGCGCGATGCCGCCTGTGCAGCCGGCGAGATCGCCCTGTTCGTGCGCCGCCTGGCGCAAAACATGGGCGGGCACCAGAAGGGGACGGTCGGTCGTATCGAGCTTTACCCTAACCTAGTCAACGTGATCGCGGAACGGGCGCTGCTAACGGTCGACTTGCGCAACCCCGACGAGAGTTTGCTGCAAGAGGCCGAGCGACAGCTTGCCGGCTTTCTCGATCGCCTCGCCGTTCAGGAACAAATGGCAATCACCACACGCAGCCTCGCGCGCTTCGAGCCCGTCGCGTTTCCGGCCGACATGGTATCGCTCATCGAAAGGACGGCGCGCGAACTCGATCTCACTTGCCGGCGGCTTCCCTCCGGCGCCGGCCACGATGCGCAAATGATGGCGCGGCTCTGCCCGGCGACCATGATCTTCGTGCCGAGCGTCGGCGGACTCAGCCATAATGTGCGGGAATACACGGAGCCCGAGCACCTCGAGGCGGGCGCCTCGGTGCTGTTGCACGCGGCGCTACGGCTCGCGGAATAGGTCACCAAACTCATTGAGGATTGCAGCCCGGATGAGCGTCAGCGAAATCCGGGACTGCCATTTCCCGCATTTCGCTTCGCTCATGCGGGCTACGCAGGCTACCAAGCCGCTCAGCGCCAGCCGCCGCCGCCGTTCACGTAGACCGTGTCAGCCGTCATGAAGGGGCAAGCATCCGAGCACATGAACAGCACAAGTTCGCCGATCTCCTCGGGCTCGCCGAACCGCTTCATCGGCACGTCGTCGAGGAAGCGTTGCATGAGTTCGGGCGGCGTCTGCGCCGCGCTCTGGAACGGCGTGCGGATCGGCCCAGGCGAAATCGAAAGGCAACGGATGCCGGCTTGCGCGAATTCGCGCGCCACTCCGAGCGTCATCGACACGACCGCCCCCTTGGCCGCCGCATAATGTACCGAAGAGCCCGGGCCGCCGCGTCGGTGCGCCATGCTCGCCATGTTGACGATCACGCCGTGGCCGTTCTCGAGCATGTGCGGCAGGACTGCCTGCATGCAATAGAGCGTCCCGTTGACGTTGAGCGCAAACGTGCTCTCGAACAGCGCGTCGTCGATGTCGAGAAACTTCGATCGGCGCAGCGCGGCGCCCGCCGAGTTGAACTGAAACTGCACGGTTCCGAACGTCTCGATCGCGCGATGCACCATCTCGTTGACTTGCCTGCGCGAGGTGACATCCGTTGGCAATGCAATCGCTTTGCCGCCTTGCGCGACGATCCGTTCGGCGGTGTCTTTCGCGCCTTTGGCATTGAGGTCCGCGCACACGACGTTCGCGCCCTCGCGGGCGAAGATCATCGCCGCGGCGCGGCCGATGCCGCTCGCGGCGCCGGTGATGATGATGGTCTTGCCGACGAAATAGTCCGGGGTCTTGGGCATGGCTGATATCCTCGTGCCTGAGATCAATCGAGTTTACTCGCTGTCGCGGAGGGTGCATCATCGGTTGCTCGCAGGCTCGAGGAGCGATCCATGCACGACATCGTCATTCGTGGCGGGACCATCATCGATGGCACCGGGAAGGTGGCATTTAGTGGCGACGTGGCCATCATGGGCGAGCGCATCGCCGAAGTCGGCGGCAAGCTCGGTCCGGCTCGGCGCGAGATCGATGCAACCGGCCTCCTGGTGACGCCCGGCTGGGTCGACGTGCACACGCATTACGACGGGCAGGCGATGTGGGATCCGCTGCTCGGGCCTTCATGCTGGCACGGCGTCACCACCACGATGTTCGGCAATTGCGGCGTCGGCTTCGCCCCGGTGCGGCCCCAGCATCGCGGCGCGCTGATGGAACTGATGGAAGGCGTCGAGGAAATTCCGGGCGTCGTCCTCACCGATGGACTCACGTGGGAATGGGAGACGTTTCCCGACTTCCTCGATACGTTGGAGCGCCGGCCGCGCGCGATCGACATCGCTGCGCAAGTCGCGCATCTCCCGCTGCGCGTCTGGGTCATGGGAGATCGCGCCATTCGCCTCGAGGCGGCACGGCCCGACGACATCGCGGAGATGCGCCGACTGACCATCGAAGCATTGCGCGCGGGCGCCTTCGGCTTCACCACTTCGCGCACCGACTCCCACAAGAC
>DASQXF010000259.1:0-4560 GCA_035639895.1 Xanthobacteraceae bacterium | reverse complement strand
CTGACGGTGCCGCCAACGCTTCTTGTCGCCGCCGACGAGGTGATCGAATGAGGAGGCGCGCGATTTGTGTCCCGGGCGCAGTGCAGCGCGAGCCGAAGGCGGGTGATGCGCTGCAGACCCGGGACCTTAACGGTCCATGGCGGTCCCGGATCAGCGGTGCACCGCTCCACTTCGTGGAGTTTATCCTCGGGCCGCGCGAAGCGCGGACCCGGGGACGCTGCACCGCGTCCGGGACACTAGGCATCGGGCGGCGCGCGTTCCTGACGCTCCTCGCCGCCGCTGCGGCGTGGCCGCTTGCGGCGCGCGCGCAGCAGCCGGCTAAGCTGCCGATCATCGGGTACTTGGGGGCCACAACGCCTTCGGCCGAAAGCCAGCGGGTCGCCGCTCTTGTGCAGCGGCTGCGCGAGTTCGGCTGGGTCGAAAGTCGCAATCTAACGATTGAATATCGATATGCGGAGGGCCGCAGCGAGCGCTATGCCGAACTCGCGGCTGAGTTCGTTCGGCTCAACGTCGACGTTATCGTCACCTATGGAACGCCGGCCGTTGCGGCGACAAAGCAGGCCACAGCGGTGATCCCGATCGTTTTTGCTGTGGCGGGGGACCCCATCGGCAGCGGCCTAGTCGCGAGTCTTCCGCGACCGGGCGGTAACGTCACTGGACTATCGCTGCAGAAAACGGATGTCGCTGACAAGCGCCTCGAGCTCTTGCGCGAAGCTGTTCCGGGTCTTCGCGGTTTGGCGGTCATGGCTAATGCCGGCAATCCCGTCCCTGCACTTGAGATGCGCGAGGTAGAGGCAACGGCGCGCAGGCTCGGCCATGAGGTCGCCACGTTCGAAATCCGGCGCGCGGCGGATATCGCCCCAGCCTTCGAGGCCCTCAAGGGCCGGGCGGATGCACTTTACCTTTGCGGCGATCCGCTTGTAGACACCAACCGGATTCGCATCATTACCTTGGCGCTTGGTGCGCGACTTCCGTCAATATCCGATTTCCCGGAATACGTTGAAGCGGGAGGTCTGATGTCCTACGGACCGAATTTCCCGGATTTGTTCCGGCGCGCCGCCGGCTATGTCGACAAGATTCTGCGCGGGGCGAAGCCGGGCGATATCCCAGTCGAGCAGCCGACCAAATTCGATCTTGTCATCAACCTGATTACGGCCAAGGCGCTCGGGCTCGACGTCTCACCGACGCTGCTTGCCCGAACCGATAGGGTGATCGAGTGAAACGCCGCGCGTTCATATCGCTGCTCGGCGGCACGGCGGCCGCGCCTTCGCTTCTTTGGCCGGTCGCGGCGCGCGCGCAGCAAGCGGCGATGCCGGTGATCGGCTTCCTTAATCAGACCACGGCCGACGCCTACCCCGACGCCATGGCCGCGTTTCGTGCCGGCTTGCGTGAGACCGGCTTCGTCGAGAACGAAAACGTCGCGGTCATTTATCGTTGGGCGGAGAACCACCCCGAGCGGCTGCCCGCGCTCGCGGCCGATCTCGTGCGTCGGCGTGTGGCCGTGATCGCGGCGATGGGCGGCGGCAATGCGGCATTTGCCGCGAAGGCGGCGACCACGACCGTTCCGATCGTGTTCAACAGTGCGAATGATCCGGTCAAAGTCGGACTTGTCGCGAGCCTCAACCGGCCGGGCGGCAATCTGACCGGGGTGAGCCGGCTCAGTGTCGAATTGATGCCTAAGCGTTTGGAACTGCTGCGGGAGGTGATACCAGACGCGGCGGCCATTGTTTATCTCGTGGACACGAACAGCTCCGTAGCGACCGCCGTCAGCGCGCAGGAGGCAGCGCGAACAATTGGCGTCGAACTTCAGACCATCCGGGTCAGTGCCGACCAGGATTTTGCAACGGTTTTTGCCGGGATGGCTCAGAACGGAGCCAAAGCGCTGCTGATCGGTTCGAGCACCTACTTCAACAGCCGCAGCGCGCAGCTTGGTGAGCTGAGCCTCCGCCGCAAGCTTCCCGCCATTTATCAGGAGCGCACGTTCGCGACGGCAGGCGGGCTGATGAGCTATGGGGCGCCGCTAGCCGATTCATATCGCGGTGTCGGTATCTATGTCGGTCGCGTGCTGAAAGGCGATCGACCCGCCGATCTGCCGGTTCAGCAGCAAACCAGAGTCGAGTTCGTCGTCAATTTGAAGACGGCCAAAGCACTTGGCCTGACCATTCCGCTGCCCCTGCTCGGCCGCGCCGACGAGGTGATCGAGTGAGGCGCCGCGAGTTCATCACGCTGCTTGGCGGCGCGGCGGCCGCGTGGCCGCGCGAGGCACGCGCGCAGCAGGGTGAGCGACTCCGGCATGTAGGCATACTGATGGGATTCTCGGAAAATGATCCGGAAGTGAAGTCCTATATAGCTGCCGTGTTACGAACGCTCGGCGAACTTGGCTGGAAGGAACCGCGCAACATCCGGTTCGACTATCGCTGGGCAGGCGGTGATGCGAACCGGGCGCGCCTGCTTGCAAGAGAATTGATCGAACTGCGGCCCGACGTGATTTTCGCACAGGGCACGCCGCAAGTACCGATTCTCGCGCAGGAGACGCGCACGATCCCAATCGTATTCGTACAGGTCATCGACCCCGTAGGTGCCGGTTTGGTGTCAAGCCTGTCGCGGCCCGGAGGAAATATCACCGGCTTCGCCCCGGGCGAGTACGCTATGACCGTGAAATTACTTGAACTGTTGAAGCAGGTGGCGCCATCTCTAAGGAACGTTGCCATTGTTTTCCTCCCGGCATCGATGCCGCATCGGGATCAGGTCCGCGCGATCGAGGCGGCTGCGCCATCGCTTGGCGTGATCCTCACGCCGGTCGGCGCCCATGATGCTGTCGAGATCGACGCGCCATCGGCGACTTCGCACACAAGCCAAACGGCGGGCTGATCGTGTTGACGAGCCTGGTCGCTAACACCCATCGTAAGCTCATCATTGAGCTGGCGGCACGGTACCGCTTGCCGGCGATTTACCAGTTCCGCTATTTCGCGAACGAAGGCGGGCTGATTTCGTACGGCGGCGACGTCGTCGACCAGTACCGAAGAGCGGCTTCCTACATCGACCGCATCCTCCGGGGCGAAAAAGCTGGTGATCTGCCGGTGCAGCTCCCGACTAAGTTCGAGCTCGTGATCAATCTCAAGACCGCCAAGGCGCTCGGTCTTGAGGTGCCGGTGACCCTGCTTGCGCGTGCCGACGAGGTGATCGAATGAGACGCCGCGAGTTCATCACGCTGCTTGGCGCCGCGGCGGCCGCGTGGCCGCGCGCGGCACGCGCGCAGCAAATGACGATGCCCCTAATCGGATTCCTCAACGGTGCGTCGCCCGGGGGGTACGCGCCCATGGTGGCCGCGTTCCGCCAAGGTCTCAAGGAGCTCGGCTATATCGAGGGGCAGAACGTCGCGATCGAATTCCGCTGGGCTGAGGGCCAATACGATCGACTGCCGGCATTGGCAACCGATCTGGTTCGCCGCCAGGCGACCGTGATTGCGGCGACAAGTACTCCTGCAGCGCAGGCGGCAAAGGCCGTCACTTCGTCTACTCCAATTGTCTTCACGACCGGGGCCGATCCGGTCGAGCTCGGACTTGTCGCCAGTCTCAATCGTCCGGGTGGCAACGTCACGGGAGTGAGCTTTTTGGTCAATGAGTTGACGGCCAAGCAGTTGGAGGTGCTCCACCAAACGATTCCCAGGGAAGCTTTAATCGGCTTCCTCGTCAATCCAGCCTTTGCGAATGCGGCCTCGCAGATGCGAGAAGCGCAAAACGCGGCACATGCGCTCGGACATCAGCTTGTTGTCCTGACCGCCAGAACCGAAAATGAAATTGACGCGGCGTTCGCGAGCCTTGTGCAACAGCGAGCCCGTGGACTGGTCACCATCAGCGATCCGTTCTTGAACAGCCGGCGCGATCAACTCGTAGCCCTGGCAGCCCATCACTCATTGCCCGCTCTCTATCCGGTTCGCGATTACGTGGTGGCTGGCGGCCTCATGAGCTATGGGACCAGCATTACCGACGCGTATCGCCAGGTCGGCGACTACACCGGTCGTATCCTCAAGGGCGAAAAACCGGCCGACCTGCCTGTCATGCGGCCGACCAAGCTGGAGCTGGCGATCAACCTCAAGACCGCGAAGGCGCTCGGCCTCGACTTGCCCGCGACGCTTCTCGCCCTCGCCGACGAGGTGATCGAATGAGTCGGCGATCGTCATTGCCGCGCTTGACCCGGCAATCCATCGATCTTCGTAAAAATCTTTTTGCGAAGAAGGTGGATGCGCGGGTCAAGCCCGCGCATGACGGTTCAACAACCAGTGCTTTAGCGCTCGGGCGGCGCGCGTTCATTTCGCTGCTCGGCGGCGCCGCCGCGTGGCCGCTCGCCGCGCGCGCGCAGCAGATGCCGGTGATCGGGTTCGTCAGCAGCGCGTCGGCGGCGCCCTATGAACCGCTGGTGACGGCGTTCCGCCAAGGCCTGAGCGAAACCGGCTATGTCGAGGGCCGCAACGTCACGATCGAATACCGCTGGGCTGAAGGCCACTACGATCTATTGCCCGAGCTGGTGGCGGACCTGGTGCGCCGCCAAGTCGACGTC
>DASQXF010000258.1:0-3181 GCA_035639895.1 Xanthobacteraceae bacterium | reverse complement strand
GACCGCGACGAAACGAGGCGGAAAAAAGGCCAGACCACCGGATGATACCGATGCGGCCGGCCGCATCCGGCGTCATCCGCGTGCCGCGTGCCACCCCACCACCGCATCCGGAACGGCGTCGGTCGAGGCGAAATAGGGCTTGATGTCGAGGAGCGGCGTGTCGTCGAGGCAGTCGAGGCCCACGACCGAAAGCTTTGTGCCGTCGACGCGCAACAGCTGCGCCACGCTCATGGCGATCGGATTGGGCCGCGCCGGGGATCGCAACGCAAAGGTGCCGCGCCCCACGCCATAGTGCCGCGGCACCTGCAACACCAAATCGCGCCGGGAACGGCCCATCCAATACAGCACCACGATGTGGCTGCAGGTCTCGACCCCGGTCAGCGCCTTGGCCCAGCGCTCGTCCACGACGACGGTGCAAACCGCGTCGGATTCGCGCGCATTCTTTGGGCAGTCCTCGCGCCGCGTCCACGGCGTGCGAATGCGGCCGATGAAATAAAGCGAGGCGTCGAATTTATCCGGAAGCTCGATCGCGATCTCGCCGTCGCGGATGCCGTAGGCTTCGTCGGTCATGGCGCGCTCCTCGAGCGAAGGTGGAGGCGGGCTCCAGCTTCGCCGCTCGACCCTCTCGACCTCAGCAACGACGTCGGCTCCCGGCCTTGCCCCGTCAAGTCCGGCAATGGTGGCGGCAGGTCTGCCCACTTTTAGGGGGTTGTCATTGGCGCTCATAAAGCTATAAAGATGTCTTTATATGTCACTCTTGCCTCGTCCCACCGACCGAATTGGGAGCAGGCCCGCCCCTTATGCCCACGTCTGCCCACTTGCCATTCGAGACGCTCTATGGGGCGCTTAAGGCCGCCGCCGAGGCCACGCGGCTGCGCATCCTCGCGCTCTTGGGCGAAGCCGAGCTGACGGTCTCCGACCTCACCGCCATCCTGCGCCAATCGCAGCCGCGCATTTCGCGCCATCTGCGGCTTCTCGCCCAGGCCGGCCTGGTCGAGCGCTTCCGCGAGGGTTCGTGGGCCTTCTTTCGGTTGGCCGAGCGGGACGGCGCAGCCAAACTTGCCCGCGAGCTCATTGCCCGTCTCGATCCCAACGACGCGACGCTGTTGCGCGATCGCGAGCGCCTCGCCGCGGTGCGCGCGCAGCGGGCGAACGCCGCGCAGAATTATTTCCGCCGCCACGCGGCCGAGTGGGACCGCATTCGCCGGCTCCATGTCGCCGATGAGGCGGTCGAGGCGGCGGTCGTCGGCGCGCTGGCGGATGCCCCGATGCGCACGCTGCTCGATCTCGGCACTGGTACCGGACGCATGCTGGAGTTGCTCGGGCCGCGGATCGAGCGTGGCCTCGGTCTCGATCTCTCTCTCGACATGCTCGCGCTCGCGCGGGCGCGGCTCGATCGCGCCGGCCTCAAGCATTGCAGCGTGCGTCAAGGCGATATCTACGACCTGGCGCTGCCCAAGGACAGCTTCGACGTCATCATCATCCACCAAGTGCTGCACTTCCTCGAGGACGGCGGCCGCGCGATCCAGGAAGCCGCGCGCGTGCTGCGGCCTGCAGGTCGGCTGCTGGTGGTCGATTTCGCTCCGCACGATCTGGAATTTCTGCGCGACGAGCACGCGCATCGCCGTCTTGGCTTTGCGCCCGAGACGGTGACGCAATGGATGAAGGTGACTGGCCTCGAGGTCGTGTTGCAGCAAAGCCTTACGCCGGAGCCCGCGTCCGAAGGCAAGATCGCCGTCTCGCTCTGGCTCGGGCGCGATCCGCGCCTGGCGCTCGCTGCCCCGGCGTTGGAGCTGGCCTGATGACAGCCGAACCTCGCGCCAGCCGCTTCGTGCGATCGCGTCGCGAAGAGGACGAGCGCCGCATCCGAGTCTCCTTCGAGTTCTTCCCGCCGAAGACCGAGGAGATGGAGAAGACGCTGTGGGAGTCGATCACGCGTCTTGCGCCGCTTCGGCCGAATTTCGTCTCGGTCACCTATGGCGCGGGCGGATCCACACGTGAGCGCACGCATGCGACCGTCAAACGCATTCTGGCGGAGACCGCGCTCATTCCGGCGGCGCATCTGACTTGCGTGGCGGCGACATGCGATGAGATCGACGGGGTGATCCGCAATTACTGCGCGGCGGGCGTGCGCCATATCGTGGCGCTGCGCGGGGATCCCATCGGCGGCATCGGCGAGCGCTACGCGCCGCATCCCGGCGGCTATCGCAACGGCGCCGATCTGGTCGCCGGCATCAAGCGTCTCTCCGACGTGGAGGTGTCGGTCTCCGCTTATCCGGAGAAGCATCCGGATAGCCCGACCGTCGAGGCCGATCTCGACATGCTCGCGGCCAAGGTGGACGCCGGTGCCGCGCGCGCCATCACGCAATTCTTCTTCGAGAACGATCTCTACTTCCGTTATCTCGATCGCGTGCGCGCCCGCGGCATCGACGTGCCGGTCGTGCCCGGCATTCTGCCGGTGCAGAACTTCAAGCAGACCAAAGCGTTCGCGGCACGCTGCGGCGCCTCGGTGCCCGACTGGCTCGCCGAGCGGTTCGACGGCCTCGATGAGGATGCGGCCACGCGCAAGCTGATCGCCGCCGCGGTCGCCGCCGAACAGGTGCTCGATCTCGTCGACCGCGGCGTCACCGATTTCCACTTCTACACCATGAACCGCGCCGATTTGGTCTACGCGGTCTGCCACTTGCTCGGCCTGCGGCCAACGCATGGAGCGAGTGACAAGGCGAGCCACGAGCGCGGTGCGCTCCCTCTCCCCGCAGGGGAGAGGGTTGGGGTGAGGGGTCGGATGACGAGAGGGAACACCGAGCCCGCGCGGCGGCTGCGCCACAATCAAACGGACGCCGAGCGCCTGCTGTGGTTTCGATTGCGCGATCGCCGTTTGGCCGGATGGAAATTCAAGCGGCAGGTGCCGATCGATCGCTTCATCGTCGATTTCTTCTGCGCGGACGCCAAGCTCATCGTGGAGTTTGATGGCGGTCAGCATGATCACAACAAGGCACGCGATGCGGATAGAACGCGAGTGTTGGAGTCCATGGGCTATCTCGTCCTTCGATTCTGGAATCACGACGTTACGCGCAATATGGACGGCGTGCTGGAAGAGATTTTGAGCACGGTTGACCAACATAGATCCGAACCCCCCTCACCCCACCCCTCTGCCCTTCGGGGAGAGGGAGCAGAGCTG
>DASQXF010000257.1:0-2117 GCA_035639895.1 Xanthobacteraceae bacterium | reverse complement strand
CATCGCCACCGTACTGCTGAGCCAAGGACAAATGTTCGAACACCAGCGGCGCTACGATGATGCCGAGCAAGTCTACAGGCGGGCACTTGCCATTAACGAGGAGGCGCGCGGCGCCAATCATCCGGACACAGCTAAAACACTCAACCAGCTAGCGGTGGTGAGTCTCGCGCAAGGCAAGGCGGCGGACGCCATCCGCTATTCGCGCAAGGCGACGGGCGCCGTCCTCGCGCATGCCAATCTCGGCGACGCGCCGGTACGTGACCTGCGTGATGCTGACGGGCTAGTCGAGCAGCGGTCGAGCTATTTTATCACCCATGTCGCCAGCCTGGCCGCGGGAGCGCGGCAGAATGTGGAGCCAGCTTCTGCATTGGCGCGCGAGGCCTTCGAGATCGGGCAGTGGGCGAACCAGTCGGCGGCGGCCGCGGCCATTCAGCAACTGACCCCACGTTTCGCCAGCGGCAACGATGCGCTCGCTGCACTCGTGCGCCAGCATCAGGATCTGTCCGCCTACCGTCGGGATCGCGAGAGGGCGCTGGTCGAAGCCTTGGCGAAACCGGCAGCGCAATCGAACTCGGCACAGATCGACAGCATTCGGCAGCAAATCGAAGACACGGAGCGCAAGCTCGCCGCCACCAAAGCTCGGCTGGAGAAGGAATTCCCCGATTATGCTGCGTTGTCGAATCCGAGACCGCTCAAAGTCGAGGACGTCCAGAAGCTGCTCGGGCCCCACGAGACGCTTCTGCTGTTCCTAACGGGTGACGAGCAGAGCTATGTTTTCGCCGTAACCCCGGATGGGTTTGACTGGCGCACGATCCCGGCCGGGAGGGATGACATTGTCGCCAAGGTTGCGGCGTTCCGGCGTGGGCTTGAACTCGATACCATGCAGCAGTTCGACCTCGGGCTCGCGAACGATCTTTTCAACCTGCTGATCGGCCCGGTCGATGCAATCGTGCGCGACAAGGGGCACCTGCTGGTGGCGCCTTCAGGGGTGCTGACCGCCCTGCCTTTCCATCTGCTGGTCACGGAAAAGCCGGCAACAGCGGCGGCACCGGGCGGAAATCGCACAGCGGCAGAGGACGCCGCGCGCTACCGCGACGCCGCATGGCTGATCAAGCGCCAGGCCGTCAGCGTTCTGCCGTCGGTGGCTAGTCTGCAGGCGTTGCGCTCGCCGACGGCACAGGCCGGCCAAGGAGGCAAGCCGATGATCGGATTTGGCGATCCGGTCTTCGATCCGCGCGCGACGCCGGGCGGTGAGCAGAAGCGGTCTCGTTCCCGGGGCAAGGCGCGAGCGTACAGCGACTACTGGCGCGGCGCCGGCCTCGATCGCAACATGCTGATGCAAGGGCTGCCGCAGCTTCCGGATACAGCCGATGAGCTCAGGGCCATTGCGAAGTCGCTCGGGGTTTCATTGACCGATATTCTTCTCGGGCGCGATGCCACTGTGACGGCGGTGAAACGCGCCCCCCTTGCGAACTACCGCATCGTCTATTTCGCCACGCACGGGCTGGTGGCCGGCGACGTCAAGGGCCTGGCCGAGCCATCGCTTGCGCTCTCCGTGCCCGCGGCGCCGACCGAAGACGACGATGGTCTGCTGAAAGCCAGCGAAGTGGCGCAACTCAAGCTCAATGCCGACTGGGTTGTGCTCTCGGCCTGCAATACTATCGCGGGTGACAAGCCGGGGGCCGAGGCCCTGTCCGGACTGGCGCGCGCATTTTTCTATGCCGGCGCCCGCGCGCTGCTGGTGTCACACTGGGCGGTTGCTTCCGATGCAGCCACGCGGCTGACGACATCCGCTTTTGCTACCCTGGTGGCCGATCCGAAGCTCGGGCGCGCCGAAGCCATGCGGCGCGCCATGCTGAGCTTGCTCGATGACAAGTCGTCGACCGAGAATGCCTATCCGGCAGTATGGGGTCCATTCGCGGTGGTCGGAGAAGGCAGCCGGCGATGACGGGAATTCCGCGTCATCGCCGGCTTGTCAGCTCTTATCAAAAGAGGTCGATCGCCAAACCAACCCGGAAGGTGTGGAAGGACTCGCGCAGACCGATGCTCACCTGGCCGGAGGGCGTGGAGAGACAGCTGGTGCCGCTAGAGCCGCTGCAAGTATTGGTGAGGCCGAA
>DASQXF010000256.1:0-15041 GCA_035639895.1 Xanthobacteraceae bacterium | reverse complement strand
ACTGCTTCGGGAATGCTGTGACGCCGCGAGCGGGCACGCTCCTCGGCGGTCTGCGTGGCCTGCAGGTAGGCGCCGAGATGGCGCGCGCGCTCGATGATACGCCGTCCGATCGGCAGGCGCTCCGCCTCGAAGCGTCGCAATGCCGGCTCGACCTCTTCGACGTCAAGCGCCCCAGTCAATGCCGCGGCATCGTCCGCCGCCTTGGCAACGCCGGCCGCGACATGCGGTCGCGCGACGAAGGCCGCATCGCCGATGATCGCGATCCGGCCGAAGGCCATGCGCGGCGTCTCAAGATCGTAAATCGGCTGCAAGATCGGCTCGTCGATCAAGCGCACCACTTCGCGAAATTGCGGCGCGAGCAGCCGCTCGGCGGCCGCGCGCATTTGCGCAATCGCCTCGCGCCGGATCAGCGGCGGCGGGATCGATATCGTGTGCAGCGTACCCTTCTCATCTGTCAGCAGGTACGTGAGCTCGGCGCGCTCGTCCGCGGGGCGATACCACACCACGTTGTAGCGGCGGTGGCCGGGGCGCAGATCGTTATCGGGGCCGGCGACCGGATAACCCAAGCACTGCTCGCCCGGGGGGAGGCAGAATGTCATGTAGTTGAACAGTTCGCGGTGGATCGGAGCTGGAAACGCCGCCTCCGCGATGAGCGCGCGCCAGGCCACGTAACCGACATAGCGCGGCACGAGCTCGGGCAGGCATTGCTGGCGGATGGTGGAGCGAAGGCCGTCCGCACCCACCAGCAGTTCGCCCTCGAGCGTGCCGCCGTCGCTCAAGTGCGCCACGATTGACGTTCGCGACTGCACGAAGCCGGTGACGCCGCGGCCGCGGTGATAGCGCTCCTGCGGAAAGGCGTCGCGCAGCAGCCGATAGACGCGCTCCCAGGCGGTGAGAACCTGGGGACATTCGAACTCGCTGGCCACGGCACCGGATGGATCGAGGATTTTTCGCGTCGCGATCTCGACCCCGAGGTCGGTCGGATCGATGCCAAGCCGGCGGAGCGTCGCGATCAGGTCCGGCTGTGCCACGATGCCGGCGCCACGGCCCGCAAGCTCGCTCTCGACCCGCTCGAAGACGTCGACGTCCCAGCCGGCACGCCGCAGCATCAGCGCCGCCAACAGTCCGCTCATCGAGCCGCCGACGATGAGCGCACGCCGCTTGCCCGCCTTGCGCATTGGCTCGATTCCCGACGTTTCCTGCCGCGCAAAAGTTGCTATATATCGGACCAAACCGGAGGAATGCCATGGCCCTGACGATGCTGGACAAGCAGCCGGAGACCGCACTGACGTCGGCGTGGGCGCCAGAGCTCGTTGCGGAATTCGAGCGAGAGAAGAACAGTCCCAACCCGTGTGTTGGCAACGCGCTCGTCTCGGAGAGCGATCGGGTACGGGTGTGGACGATCCGGCTCAAGCCCGGCGAGCGCATCGGCTTTCACCGCCACGTACTCGATTATTTCTGGACGGCGGTGACCGGCGGCCGCGGGCGGCAACACGTGCATGACGGCACGACCGTCGAATACACCTACGCGCCCGGCGAGACGCGGCACGAGACCTATGGGTCCGGCCAGTACAAGGTGCACGATCTCGAAAATCTCGGGGACAAGGAGATGGTCTTCATGACCGTCGAATTCTTGCAAAGCGCCAACAAACCGTTGCCGCTGCCCGAAAGCGTGCGGCGGCAGGCCGCAGCGTAAACGCCGCACACCTCGCCTACCCCGAGCATCAGCCGAGCGGGCGCGCGCTGCTCGCGCGGCCAAACAGGCTAGCCAAGCCGGCAGCCTTCCTGCACACTGGCATGCAAAGCGCGCGTCCGTGGGCATGAGCAGGTCGTGACGCAGCGCCGGGGGGAAACAGGTGGGCCTCAGCTTCGATCTGCTGATCAACGCGCTGATCGCCGGCATCCTGCTCGGCGGATTCTATGCCGCGGTGACCATCGGCGTATCGATCTCGTTCGGCATCCTGGACATCGTCAACATCGCGCATCCCGCCTTCATTATCCTCGGCTCCTACATCGCTTACATCATCAATACCCGCCTTGGCATCGATCCGATCGCGATCAGCGTCATCATGCTGCCAGCGTTCTACTTGCTCGGCGCCGGGGTCTATCAGGTCTACTACGAATCCTTCGAACGGCGCGGGCAGGAAGCGCTGCGCGGTCTGTCCTTCTTCTTCGGCTTGCTGTTCGTCACGGAGGTGATGCTCATTCTCGTCTTCGGCGTCGACTACCGCTACGTCGAAGCACCTTATATCGGGCCGAGCTGGCGCATCGGCGTGATGGATTTCCCGTTGCGGATGCTGGTGCCGTGCATTGCCGCGCTCGTGCTGTTCGCTGCGCTCGAGCTTTACTTGTCGTACACGTTTGTTGGACGCGCGATCTCCGCGGTGGCGCAGGACCAGCAGGCGCTGCGGCTCATGGGCGCCTCCCCCGTGCGCATCAAGCGCATCGCCTTCGGGATTTCCATCGCGACTGCCTCGGTTGCCGGTGCGCTGCTGATCATCATCCAACCGGTCGAGCCTTCGGTCGGACGCGAGTATATCGGCCGGGTCTTTGCCATCTGTGTGCTTGGCGGCCTCGGTAGCCTGCCCGGCACGGTCATCGGCGCGATGCTGCTCGGCATCCTCGAAAGCTTCACCGCCACGTTCTACGGGCCGTCCTGGGCGCCGGCGGTCGCATTCGGGGTCCTGCTTCTCACGCTCGCATTTCGGCCGGCGGGTCTCCTCGGTCGATAGGGCTGCCCACGTGCGGACGCGGTTCTTCCTGCTGATCTTGATCGCAGCTGCGGCCGTCGTCTTCTTCGGCGCGCGCCTGGTGAGCAACGATTACGTATTCTTCGCCGGCTATACCGTGCTGCAATTCGTGGTGCTGGCGACCGCCTGGAATATTCTGGGCGGCTACACCGGCTACGTGAATTTTGGCTCGGCCGCCTTCTTCGCGCTGGGCGCCTATGCAACCGTATTCCTGCACAAGTTCTATCCGTTGCCGATTCCCCTTCTCATCGCGATCGGCGGGATCGTCTCAGGCATTGTAGGGCTTGGGATGGGATATCTGACGCTGCGGCTGCGCGGCGCATTTTTCGCGATCGCGACGCTCGCGCTTGCCGTCGTCCTGCAGACGCTCGTCGTCAACTGGGACTATGTCGGCGGATCGCGCGGCGCCTACATCATCCGGCCGAACGAGATCGCGGTCATCGGTCCTTATATCCAGTATCTATTTTTGTTGATGCTGGCGCTGGCGGTCATTGCGCTCACCATCGCGCGCGGCATCGAACGCTCGCAACTCGGCTATGGCTTTGCCACCATCAGGGACGATGAGCTGGCGGCCGAAGCCTGCGGCGTGCCGACGCTGCGCCTCAAGCTCATCGCCACCACGCTCTCCGGCGCGCTCATGGGCATGGCGGGAGCGCCCTTCCCCTATTACATCGGCTACCTTCAGCCCTCGTCCGCGTTCGGGCTCGAATACGCGGTCAATTCGATCGCTATGCCGATGATTGGCGGGACCACCAGCTGGGTCGGTCCGCTGATCGGGGCTATCCTGCTCGGATCGTTGCAGCAGATCGCGACCGTGACCATTTCCTCGGCCGTCAATCTCCTCATCGTCGGCCTGCTGCTGGTCGCTTTCGTGATCATCGCTCCGAACGGTATCGTCGGGCTGGTGCAGGGCTGGGTACGCGGAAGGGCAAAGTGATGGCTGACGCGCTGCTTGAGGTCACCGGTTTGAGCAAACGCTTCGGCGGCTTTATCGCGCTCGACGGCATCGACCTCACCGTCGCCGAGGGCGAACGCGTCGGCCTGATCGGCCCCAACGGCTCCGGCAAATCGACCTTGGTCAACTGCATTTGCGGCACGCTCGTGAATGAAACCGGCACCGTGCGATTCAATGGCGAGACCGTCGACCGTCTACTGACTCATGAGCGTACACACCGCGGGATGGCGCGCAGCTTCCAGCTTCCGCGCCCGTTCACGACATTGACGGTCGCCGACAATCTGCGGGTGCCGCTCCTCTATACCGTCAACGCGCGACCCGGACACGCGCTTTCGTCGACCGAGCTCGATGCGCGCTGCGCGGAGCTGTTGCAGCTTGTCGGCCTCGCGGACAAAGCGAAGCACCTACCGCGCGATCTCACGCAAGTGGAGATGCGCAAGCTCGAGCTCGCGCGCGCGATGGCTGCCGAGCCGAAGCTGCTGATCGCCGACGAATCGATGGCCGGGCTCTCGCATTCGGAGGTGGACGACATCGTCGGCCTGCTGATTCGGCTCAACGAGCGCGGAATCACCATCATCCTGATCGAGCACATCATGCGCGCGGTCATGAGGTTCTCGCAGCGTCTGATCGTGCTCGTCTCCGGCAAGAAAATCGCGGACGGCGTGCCTGACGCGGTGATCCGCGATTCCGAGGTGGAGAGGGCGTATATTGGCCAATAGTCTCACCATCGAGAAGATCGACGCTGCCTACGGCGCCGTGCGCGTGCTCGAGGACGTGTCGCTCAGCGTCAACTCGGGCGAGACGGTGGTGCTGCTCGGCACCAACGGCAACGGCAAGTCGACGCTGATGAAATGCGTCATGGGGATCGTGCGTCCGCGCGCCGGCCGCATTGTGGTCGAGATCGACGGCGAGCGGCACGATCTCGTCGGCCGCAGCACCGAGCAGATCGTCGATCTCGGCATCGCGCTGGTGCCGGAGGGCCGGCGGCTGTTTCCGCGCCTGACGGTTGAGGAAAATCTTCTGCTCGGAGCGTTCCGCCACAAGGCGCGTACGGTGCTCAAAGCAAACCTGGATTTCTGCTTCGAATGCTTCCCACGTCTGGCCGAGCGGCGCCGACAGCTTGCGGGTTCGATGAGCGGCGGTGAGCAGCAGATGCTGGCGCTAGCCCGCGCGTTGATGCTGGCGCCGCGCATCCTGCTGATCGACGAGCCCTCGGTCGGATTGGCGCCGGTGCTGGTCAGCCGCACCATCGACAAGATCAAGGAGCTCAAGGACCAGTACAAGCTCACGGTACTGATGGCGGAGCAAAACTTTCCGCAGGCATTGCGGATCGCCGACCGCGGCTACGTCATCGTCCACGGCCAGATCGCGTTCGAAGGCCGCTCCGCCGACGAGCTCAACAATAACGAGTTGATCCGGAAATTCTATCTCGGGCTTTAATAGGCCAGCGCGAGCCGGCTCAAACCGGCTCGCGCTTCTGCCCCGCTCCGGCCAGCTGGACTACTTCGCCTTCTCGTAGGGGTAGATCACCTTGCCTGACTCGTATTGCGCCGGCGACACGACGACCTGGGTCGAGATGTCCTTGAATTGCCCGACGTCGTTGCCCTTGACGTTCTGGAACTGGACCTGCAGCACGCGCGACTCCGCCCATTCGCCGTCCTTGCCGAACCTCACGTCGCCGACCACGGTCTTGAACGTGTTGGCACGGATGTAGTCAGCAAGCTTGTCATCGTTGAGGCTGTTGGTTGCGACAATTGCCTGCGCCAGGACCTCCATCTGCGCATAGCCCCAGGGCCCGATGTAGTAGCCGAGCGGGTCGACGCCCTCCGCGCCTGCCCTGGCCTGATACTTCTTTAAGAAGTCGGCCACCCCAGGGAAATCCATCTTCGGGACCGGCAGCCAGAAGTCGTAGTTGACGAAGCCGTTGAGCAACGGCCCCAGCTGCGTCTTGATGGCGGTCGCCTGCAGGCCGACCAAGCCGCCGCCCATCATCTTCGGCTTGAACCCGATTTCGTTGATCGCCTTCACCATACCGACCGAATCCGGCGGGTACGAGCAGATCACCACGATGTCCGGATTTGTCGCCTGGATGGCGCGAACGATCGGCGCGAAGTCGGTGGTCGATGGCGGATAGCGCTTGTCGTACACGACCCTGAGCCCGGCCACCTTGGCGTTGTCGCGGGCACCCTCGGAGGCGTTGACGGAGAACTCCGCGTCGGCGGCGACGATCGCCACTGTCTGCGGCTTGGGATTCTGCGCCATGGCAGTGTCGAAGAAGCCCTTGGTGAAGGCCGTCTTCGGGGCCGGCCCGGCCGGAATCATCGCGAAGTAGTTGGGATAGTGAAACTCGCTGTTGACCGCGAGCCCGAACAGTCCGATCAGCATCTTCTTCTTCTGCACGACGACGGGCATCGCCGGCGCCAGCATGTTGGTGCCGTAACCGCCGATGATGAGATCGACCTTGTCGACGTCGAGCAGCTTGGTGTAAATGCCGGGCACCGTGGCCGGGTTGGTCTGGTCATCGTAATAGATGAGCTTGACCGGACGTCCGAGCAGCCCGCCCTTGGCGTTGATATCCTCCTCCCAAATCTTCTGCGCGAGCAGCGCCGACTTGCCGTTGGGAGCAAGCCCTCCGGTTTGAGATATGCCGTAGCCGATCTTGATCGGCTCGCCGGATTGCGCCCAAGCTGCGCCCGCAAACAACAGTGCGCACGTCGTCAGGGCCGCAAGCGCCCGGGCAAGGCAACTCACTGCCCGGCATGTTGCATCATGCAGCATCGTCATCCTCCCAGTGCAATCGTTTGTGGGTCCATCTTATGGGCAACAGGCGAGGCTGCGCTAGTGGCGCCCCGGTCAATCGGCCCTAGCGCGTGGAATCGCCGCCTTCGACGATGATCGTCTCGACCTCGCCTGCGCCGTTGCGGCGGAAGGCGGCAGCGCGGTCGTATTCGGGTGAGGTGAAGCAGGCAACGCCCTGCTCGAAAGTTGGAAATTCGATCACCACGAAGCGATGAAATTTGGCCGGTCCTTCCATGATCTGATGGCGGCCGCCGCGCGCGAGCACCTTGCCGCCGAATTTGGCGATGATGCCCGGCACGAGGTCGGTGTATTTCTTGTATTCGATCGGATCGTTGATTTTGGATCGCGCAACCCAATAGGCCGGCATAATGATGTCCTCGCTCGCATCTGCTCCTGCCCGTCGCTTGCGGCGACGCGGCAAACGGTGACGGCAGAAATTCAAGAATAAGGAGTGCTGCTCATGGCGCGCAAGTTGATCGACATTTCGGTGCCTCTGGAGAACGACGTCGTGGCCGATCCGCCAGGTTATGAGCCGAAAATCGACTATTTCGCCCACCGGCAAACGGCGGCAGACCTGATCAAGTTCTTTCCCGGGCTGCGCGAGGAAGATTTGCCCGATCGTGAAGGCTGGGCCATCGAGTGGATCCGCCTCTCGACCCACAACACCACGCATCTCGACGCGCCGTGGCATTTCGCCTCCACGATGGACCGCGGCAAGCGCGCGATCACCATCGACGAAGTTCCGCTCGAATGGTGCTTTCAACCCGGTATCAGGCTCGACTTCCGGCATTTCCCCGATGGTTACGTGGCGAGCGCCCGCGACGTCGAGGCCGAGCTCAAGCGCATCGGGCATCAACTCGCGCCGCTCGAGATCGTGCTGGTGAATACGAGCGCGGGCGCCGCCTACGGCCGTCCGGATTATGTGAGCGTGGGCTGCGGCATGGGCCGCGAGGCGACCCTTTACCTGCTCGAGCGCGGCGTGCGCGTGACCGGCACCGACGGCTGGAGCTGGGACGCGCCGTTCGTTCACACCAAGGAGAAGTATCGCGCGACCGGTGACGCCAGCCTGATTTGGGAAGGCCACCGCGCCGGCCGCGAGATCGGCTATTGCCACATCGAGAAGCTGCACAATCTCGAAGCGCTGCCGGCGGACGGCTTCATGGTGAGCTGTTTCCCGGTGAAAGTGCGCGGCGGTTCCGCAGGCTGGACGCGCGCTGTCGCGATTATCGAGTAGCGATCCATTGCGGTGCCTTATGCCGCGGACGCGCGAGGTTGACCCTCCTATCAGCGCCTCCTAGCATCACGCCTCAGAGGAAACCGGCGCGTCCTCGACCCGGCGCGGCCCTGGGAGGACAGCATGGATAGACGCGGCTTCATCTTCGGCTCCGCCGCTACGGCGGCCACCCTCAAGGCATCCTTCGCGCAAGACGCGGCCTATCCGACGCGCGCGATCGTCATCATCAATCCGTTCCCGCCGGGTGGCGCCGCGGATGTGGTCGGTCGCCCGCTCGCCGCGGTGATGGAGCCGATGGTGCAGAAGCCGGTGGTGATCGAAACCAAATCCGGCGCTGCAGGCGCGGTCGGCGCACAGTTCGCCGCCAATGCCAAGCCGGACGGCTACACGCTGCTTCTCCACATCACCTCGATCTCCGGTTTCGCCGAAGTCGACAAGCTGTTCGGTCGTACGCCGAAGTTCACGCGCGCCGACTTCATACCCATCGCGCGTTTCGTGGCCGATCCCTGCGTGCTGATCGTCAACGATCAGCAGCCCTACAAGACCCTCAAGGAACTGGTCGAAGACGCCAAGCAGCGGCAGAACGAAATCATCTTCAGCTCGTCGGGACTTTACGGCGCACTCCACATTCCGACGGCGCTGTTTGCCGCTGCCGCCGGCGGTTTGAAGCTGCGGCATTTGCCGACCCAGGGCGGCGGACCGGCACTGACCGCATTCCTCGGCAACAATTCGCAAATATTGGTGTCGTCGATTTCGGCGTGTCTCTCCCAGATCAAGGCCGGAAAGGCCCGGCCTCTCGCCTTGTTCGGCGCGCAACGCTCGAAGGCCTTGCCTGACGTGCCGACCATGAAGGAGCTGGGCTACGAGATCGAATATTATCTCTGGGTCGGCCTGTTCGCGCCCAAGGGCACTCCGACTGAGGTCATCACCTATTTGCGCGAGGTGGCGAACAAGTCGGCGCACAGCGAGCAGTTCAAGGCGGCGCTTGCCAATCTCGGGCAGGAGCTCGCCTATATGGATCAGCCGGAATTCGCGGCCTTCTGGGAGGCCGACAGCAAACGCATCGAGGCCGCAATCCGCTCGATCGGCAAGGTCGAGGGATGAATTCGGCCGGCTTGCCAAGCGCGACACATCGAGCGCGTTGAACTCCGTGCAGCACTTGCGGGGGCGGGAGGCAACGGGGTGACGCTGCGTACCGACCACATCGCCGGCCTCATCTTTGTCGCGTTCGGTCTTCTGGTCTTTGCGCTCAGTGGCGATTTGCCGTTTGGCACGCTGTCGTTTCCCGGCGCGGGCATGATGCCGAAGCTCGCGGCCGGGTCGCTCATCTTGTTCGCTCTGCTGCTCATCCTGCGCGCAAAGGAGAGCGCACCGCTCGCGACCGTGCCCTGGGGCGACCTGCCGCACGCCATACGCGTGGTGGCGATCACCGCCGCAGCCGTCGCGCTCTACCAGACGCTGGGCTTCCTCATCACAATGCCGCTCCTGCTGTTTGCATTGACCTTCGGAACCGAGCGGCGCAACCCGCTCGTCGCCGCAGCCTTCAGCATCGGCGCGGTGGCGCTGACCTATTTGCTATTTGCCGTGCTGCTCAAAACGCCGCTCGAGCGGGGCGTTTTCGGATTATGGCTATGGGCACGGTAGAAAGCCTGCTGCTCGGCTTCTCGGTCGCACTCCAGCCCGATGTGCTGTTGTACGCCTTTCTCGGCTGCCTGATCGGCACCATCGTCGGCGTATTGCCCGGCATCGGGCCGCTTTCCGGCATCAGCATTCTCTTGCCTGCGACCTTCGGGCTCGACACCACCAAGTCCGTGGTGATGCTGGCCGGCATCTATTACGGCTCGCAGTATGGCGGCTCGACCACTGCGATCCTGATGCGCCTCCCGGGCGAAGCCGCCTCGGTCATGACTTGCATCGACGGCTATGCCATGGCGCAGAAAGGACGCGCGGGCGCAGCCTTGTGCATCGCCGCTGTCGGGTCGTGGATCGCAGGCACGTTTGGCGTGATCATGCTGACGCTGATCGCGCCGCCGCTCGCCGCATTCGCGCTGCGCTTCGGGCCGCCGGAGTATGCCGCGCTGCTCGTGCTCGGTCTCATCTTCCTGGCCTACATGTCTTCGACCTCGTTGCCGCGCACGCTGCTGATGGCGTGTTTCGGGCTTCTGCTCGGCACCGTCGGCATCGACAACATGACCGGACACTTCCGCTACTCCTTCGATATCGCCGAGCTTGGCGATGGAATCGGCATCGTCCCGGTCGCGATCGGCCTGTTCGGACTCGGCGAGATTTTGTCCACGCCATCCGCCCAGGTCGTCGGCAAGGTGATCGCGCCAAAGCTGCGCCAACTCCTGCCCAGCCGGCGCGAGTGGCGGCAATCCGCCATGCCGATCGCGCGCGGCTCGGTTCTCGGGTTTCTGATCGGGCTCACGCCGGGCTCCGCTCACATCATTTCGAGCTTTCTCTCCTACGGAGTCGAGCGGCGTCTCTCCAAGCATCCGGAGGAATTCGGCAAGGGCGCGGTCGCGGGCGTTGCCGGCCCCGAATCCGCCAACAACGCGGCGTCGACGGGCGCGTTCGTGCCCATGCTGGCACTCGGCCTTCCCACCGGCCCGATTACCGCGGTGCTGATCGCAGCGCTGATGATCCATGGCGTCCCACCCGGGCCGACGCTGGTAAACGAGCATCCCAACATCTTTTGGGGCTTCGTCGCCTCGATGTATGTCGGCAATCTGATGCTGCTCGCGCTCAATCTGCCCCTCGTCAGCATTTTCGTGAACGTGCTGCGGATCCCATATGCTTACCTCTATCCGCTGGTGATCATGTTTTGCATCATCGGTGTGTACGAAGTCAGCCACTCGATCATCGACGTGTGGATCATGCTCATCATGGGCGTCATCGGCTATGGTTTGCGCAAGTTCGGCCTCGATCCCGCTCCGCTCGTGCTCGGGCTGGTGATCGCGCCGACGTTCGAGATGTCGTTGCGCCAATCGCTGATCATGTCGAACGGCAACTGGACGATCTTCTTCCAGCGCCCGATCGCCGCGGTGCTGCTGGCCGTGTGCGCCATGCTTCTGGGCTTGGCGGCGTTGTCGCTCATCCGCAGCCGCAGGGACTGGCGCAGCCGGCTGGCCGAGGCCGAAGCCGGCGAGAATCGCTAACAGGTCTGCGGGTCAGCAGATTGCAGCCGAAGCGGATCCGGAACGCGATCGCTCAAGCCCACAGCCGCTCGTGCTCCAGCCCTTTGTAAAGATCGGCGACGTATTCGCCATAGCCGTTGAAGATTAGGGTCGGCCGGCGCTCGTTGCGTCCGATGAGTTCTTCCGTGGCTTGGCTCCAACGCGGATGCGGCACCTGCGGATTGACGTTTGCCCAGAAGCCGTACTCGGATGCCTGCAATGCCTCCCAGTAGCTCTTCGGCCGCTGGTCGGTGAAGCTGAAGCGCACGATCGACTTGATCGATTTGAAGCCGTATTTCCAAGGCACCGCCAAACGTAACGGCGCGCCCTGAACTTTCGACACCGGTTTGCCGTAGGCGCCGGTGACGAGAAAGGCCAGCTCGTTGGTCGCCTCCGCGATGGTCAAGCCCTCGACGTAAGGCCAGGGATACCAGGTCTGCTTCTGGCCGGGCGCCACGGACGGATCGAGGAACGTCTCCATCCGCACGTATTTTGCCGACGACAAAGGCTTGGCCAATTCGACGAGCTTGGCGAACGGAAAACCGCTCCATGGAATGGCCATCGACCACGCCTCGACGCAACGATGCCGGTAAAGGCGCTCCTCCAGCGGCATCTTGCGGATGAGTTCGTCGATCCCGATCTCCTGCGGCGTCTCAACCATGCCGTCGATTTTCACGGTCCACGGCCGCAGCTTGAGCGCCTGCGCCGCCTTCGCCACGGTCTTGGTCGAGCCGAACTCGTAGAAATTGTTGTAGCTGGTGTTGATCTTCTCGTCGGTGATCGGCCGGTCGAGCGGGTATTTTTCATTGCGGCCGACCGGATAGAGATCCGTCGTCGGGTCCGGCAGGTCGCTGATGCGCTGGGCGAGCGCAAGCTTCGGCGCGAACGACAACGCGGCCGCGCCACTCCCCGCCAGCAAACCGCGGCGGCTCAAGAACAGGCGTTCGGGCGTCGCAAGGCGTTCGGGGATTTCCCATCCGCGGCGGCGAATGACGTGCATGGCCCTCCTCCAGATCAAGGCGCAAGCTTGGATACGCCTGCAATCCATCACGGGCAAGTCACGGCTGCGCCAGAGCCGCGCGATCACGCCCCGTTCAGGAGGGAACCGACACGAGCAAGACCGCGTTCTTAATGCATTGCAGTGCAGCGCGGCGATTTTCATGCGCGAGCGCGACAGTCGCGATTATCCGGTCGCCGAGAACGTGCGGCTCCAGAACGCGTTCTGGACGTGGGAGCGCGCAACGTGGGTCGTCCTGGCAATCATTCTTGTGATCGCGCTCACCGGCGTGTTGGCGCATGGACCGCTGAGCAAGAGAACAGTGGCGGATGCCGGACTGTCGCTGACCTATGAGCGTTTTCAGCGCGTCACCGCGTTGGCGCGACTCAGCGCAAGCATATCCGTATCATCCGGCGATGAAGCCAGTTTGACGCTGAGTCCCGCCTTCGCCGACAATTTCCAGATCTCCGACATCGAACCCCGCCCGCTGCGAAGCACCGCCGGCCCAGAGGGCCTCGAACTCGTATTTCAGGCGCCAACCGCAGGCAAGCTTTCGCTGGTGATCTGGGCTCACCCGCGTTCATTCGGACACTTCGATCTGATCGCCGCCGCCAGTCCCGAAGGACGAGTGGCATTCTCCATCCTCGTTTACCCGTGAAAGAACCATGGACAGCGTCATCAAGTCACTCGTGGTCTATTTCGTCCTCTGGCTGGTGATCCGCGCCTCGGGCCGGCGCACCCTCGGCCAGCTGACGGTGTTCGATTTCATTTTGTTCCTCATCATCGGCGGCGCCGCACAACGCGCATTGATGGCGCAGGACTATTCGCTCACCCATGCCTTCCTGGTGATTGCGACCTTCGTCATCACCGACATTGCGGTGTCTCTCCTCGAACGCGATGTGCCGAGCCTGTCCAAGATATTAAAAGGCGTCCCGACCGTTGTGGTCGAGAACGGCCACGTCCTGAGCGGGCGATTGCGGCGCGCACGTATCAGCGAGGAGGAAATACTCGAAGCGGCGCGGCGTGCTCACGGGCTCGAGCGGATGGACGAGATCAAATTTGCAATCTTCGAAGCAAACGGTCGGATTTCCATTATTCCGCGGCGAGAGTCGATGATTCCGCCGTTCTGACCATTTCCGGCCGCGCCGATATCAAATCAAGGTCCTCAACATCAGATGGGCGCCCAGTAGCAGCGAGCCCACGAAGAAGCAGACCCGGAATGTTTCGGGCCGGACGCGTGCGCGAACCCATTGGCCCAGCACCATGCCCAGGAGCGCTGGCGCGAGCGCGAGCAGCGAAGCGCCCGCGACCGAGATTTGCAGCGCGCCGTCGCGCACGAGGCTCGCCGCCAGCGCGACCGTGGCGACCGTGAAGGCCAGCCCGAGCGCCTGCACCAGATCGTCCCTCTGGAGGCCGATCGCCTGCAAGTAGGGAGCCGATGGAATCATGTAGACGCCTGTCGCGGCGGTCACGACGCCGGTGACCGCTCCGATCAACGGAGAAAGCCAGGGCTCGAGCCGCGCCGGCACAGCGAACTCGACCGCAGTCAGGCCGAGCAGGCCGTACAGCGCCAGCACCGCGCCGAGGCCGATCGAGGCCTGCGCGCCACCATCGGCGGTCAGCCGGCCGCCGCCAGCCCACACACCCGCACAGATGCCGAGCAGCATCGGCCACAGCCGTCGAGTCAGCGCCGCCAGTTCGGGCCCCATCGCCTGCCAGACATTGGTGAGGAACGACGGCGCGACCAGAAGCGCGGCGGCTTGCGCCGGAGTCATGACCACGGCGAGCAGTCCCATTGCGACAGTCGGCAGCCCGAGACCGATCACCCCCTTCACGAATCCCGCGAGCGCAAATGTCAGCGTGACGGTGACGAGAGCATAGAACGTCATGCGCCGCGTATAGCAGGCGACGTTCGCAGACGAACTTCGGATGTCACGAACAGAGGCTTCGCAAAGAGCGGAGGACGGATCACGGACGGCGTTAGCGTCCGCGATCCCTCCTCTCCTCCGATTATGCCGCCGCCGCTTTTCGCGCTGCGACGATCTGATCGGCGGTGCGGCCCATCAGTTCGGCCATATGGTCGAACTTGAAGGTGAAGCTGCCGACGCCGGCGGTGGCCGAGCGTACCTCCACGATGAGATCGCCGATCTCGGATTCCGGCATCTGCACGCGCACCACGTCCCAGCCGTCCCAACCCTCACGCGTGTCGAAGCCGAGAATCTGGCCGCGCCGTCCGGACATGAGCGCGTTCATCTTGGCGGTCGCTTCCGAGGGGCAGACGATTTCGACCTGGTAGATCGGCTCGAGCAGCACCGGATGACACTGCGGCAGTCCCTCATGAATCGCGAGCCGCCCGGCGAGCTGGAACGCCATGTCGGAGGAATCGACCGTATGGTAGGAGCCGTCGATCAGTTTCGCGGAAATGTCGACGACGGGGAAGCCGAGAGGCCCGTGCTTGAGCCCCTCAACCACGCCTGCCTCTACCGAAGGGATGTAATTGCGCGGCACCACGCCGCCCTTGATCTCCTCCGTGAAGCTAAAGCCTGAACCGCGTGGCAGCGGCTTGATATCGAGAACGACGTCGCCGTATTGGCCATGACCGCCTGACTGCTTCTTGTGGCGACCGCGCTGCACGATGCCCTTTTTGATGGTCTCACGATAGCCGACCGTCGGCTTGTGGCTGGCGGTGGGTATACCGAAGCGATCGGCGAGCCGCTCGGTGGCGACGCGCAGCTGCATCTCGCCCTGTCCCCACAGCACCACTTCATGCGCTTCGGCATTGTGCACGACGCTGATCGACGGATCTTCCTCGAGCAGCTTCGCCAGCGCCTGCCCGAGCTTGACGTCATCCTTGCGCTCCTTGGCCGCGACCGCGACGGCCAGCACTGGCGGTTGCGGAACGACTTCGGCGACCGGCAGATGTGGCTGCTGGCCATCGCTCAACGTGTCACCGGTTTTGGCGTGATCGAGCTTGCCGAGCGCCACCATATCGCCCGCTTCCGCGGCCGCACGCTTCTCCGTGTGTTGGCCCATGAGCTTGAACACCGCCGCGACCCGTCCGCTCTGTCCGTCGCCATTCATGAGATTGGCGCCGTCTCCGATTTTGCCGGAGAGCACACGGACTACGGAC